>NZ_JBAKHL010000016.1:0-111168 GCF_036902715.1 Micromonospora sp. CPCC 205546 | reverse complement strand
ACCTTGCGGATCTCCAGGTCGTAGTCGAGGAACGGGATGAACTCCGCCCAGGCGTTGTCCCACAGGCGGATCACCGCCGGATACCGGCTGCCCCACTTGTCGGCCAGGTCGTCGAACGCCGCCCTGGCAGCGGTGGCGTTGACGGCGGTGTAGATCGGTTTGATGTCGCGCTTGATCTCGTCCCAGTAGCGCCGTGAGGTGAGACGGAAGGTGTTGCGGATCAGGTGGATCACGCAGGTCTGCACCACCGTCTGCGGCCACACGTTCGTCACGACCTCGGGCAGGCCCTTGAGACCGTCGCAGACGAGGAAGAACACGTCTTTGACGCCGCGGTTGCGCAGGTCGGTCAACACGCTCATCCAGAACTTCGCCCCCTCACCGCCGGCGCCGGCCCACAGCCCGAGGATGTCCTTCTCCCCGTCGAGGGTGACCCCGATCGCGGCGTAGAACGGCCGGTTCGCGACCTGCCCGTCACGCACCTTCACCACGATGGCGTCGATGAACACCGCCGCGTAGATGGCATCCAACGGGCGGTGGGACCAGTCGGTCATCTCCTCGATCACCTTGTCAGTGATCCTCGAGATCGTCTCCTTACTGACCGAGGCGCCGTAGATCTCGGCGAAGTGCGCGCAGATCTCCCCGGTCGTCAGGCCTTTGGCATACAGCGACAACACGACCTCGTCGACCCCGGACAGACGCCGCTGCCGCTTACGGACGATCTGCGGCTCGAACGTGCCCGCCCGGTCCCGCGGCACGTCAATCTGCACCGGACCGTTGGCGTCGGTCAGCACGGTCTTCGAGCGGGTCCCGTTGCGGATGTTGCCCGACCCGGCGCCGGCCTGGTCGTGTTTCTCGTAGCCGAGGTGCTCGGTCATCTCCTCGTTCAGCGCGGTCTCCAGGACCGTCTTGGTCAGCTGCTTGAGCAGCCCGTCCGGGCCGGTCAACGACAGCCCTTGTTCCTTCGCGGCCCGGACCAGCTCGGCGGCAGCCTTCGCCTCCGCCGACGGTTCAGACCGCTTCTTACGTCCGGTCGGGTCGTTCAGTGTCGCGGTCATCACGGCACCCTCCTCACCAGGCACAACGCCCGATGGGTCAGGCCGGAAACACCGTTAGATCCACACTCCCGGGCACGGAACCTGCCGTCCCCGGCCTCCGCAGTTGAGGACCGCGGGTCACACCCAGGTGATGACCCAGTTCCATTGGGCGGTGAGCGTGCCGTTGCCGCCGCCGCCCTGGTTGTGCCGGAAGGCGAACGTGATGATGGTGCGGTAGGAACACGTGTTGGTGAGGCTGCCCCGGCTACCGTGGAACAGGTAGCTGGGGGCAACGACGTGCTGGCCGTAGTTGGTCACCTTGGAGCTGCCGCAGTACAGGTCGCCGTTCTGGGTGACGTTGCCGACGATGATCGAGCGCACGTAGGCCGACAGCTGGTAGCTCCACTGTTCGCTCAGGGAGCTGCCGTAGTTGATCTGCTCGGTGCCGCTGCCGTTGCCGTCACCGAACGACCACGACGGCGCCTGCGGGGTGAACGCGTGGTTGCCTGACGGCGGGAACACCATCGGCGTGGCACCCGAGGCGTTCGGCGCCGGTCGACCATCGAGGGTCAACACGCTGCTGAACCCGGCGACGCTGACGACGGGCTGCTGCGCCGGGGCCGCCGTGGCTGCACCGCCCGGAGCGGCGGCGATGACGCACGCGATCGCCGCGACGAGCGCCATCAGCACGCGGGGCACTACCCTTGAATACGTCCGTTGCATGGTTCCTCCTGGATGAGACCCGGGTTGGGACACAGGACGTGAGCGGCGGCTCGCGCGTGCTGGCAGGCCTCGCGAGCCGCTTCTCGCAAGCAGACTCGAACGCGTCGCGGCGACAATCAAGGCCGATTCAGTAGGGGCCACACGGACCAAAGCCATCGACTACAGTGCGCGAATCAAGCGACACGCTCTGCTATAAGTCCTGCTTGTCGGGCCCGTGGACGCACGCCGTCGCCGCCATCTGAAACTTGCAGATGCTGCTGATTCGCATGCGTCAAGATCTCGTCCACGGTCACGTCCCCTGGCAGGGAAACCCGGACCCGCGAAATCGCTCAGCAGCAAGCCACTGATCAGATTCAGTGGTCTGGGTCGCAGATAGACGGCCCGACGCCGCCAACCTCCGTGGGACATCTCAAGTTCGCTGGAACAGAACAGCCGTCGTGCCAACGCGGTCACTGCGCCGATGACGCCGAAACCCCATAACAGTCATTATGGTGTGCGTCCGATTTGCGGCCTTCGTCTGGGCTCTTTGTCGGTTTGCTATTACCGGTAATTCGATAATCGAGGTAGGGGCGCCCGTCTCGTCGCGAGGTGAGCTGAGCAGCCTTCCCGCGGTCGTCGGGAGGGCCGGCTGGGCGAGTGGGAGGGGTCGTCCATACTGGTCCGCCATGGACCTGGACGAGTACCAGCGCGGGGCCCTCCGCACGGCCGCCCCGCGCGACAAGAAGAACGAACTGCTCCACCTCGTGCTCGGGCTGGTCGGCGAGTCCGGTGAGGTCGCCGAGAAGTTCAAGAAGTGGGTCCGGGACCTCGACAGCGACGAGTCCCGCATCGACCGGGCCGACATCGCCAAGGAACTCGGTGACGTCCTCTGGTACGTGGCGGTGCTCGCCGACTACCTCGATCTCGCGCTGGACGACATCGCGACCGCCAACCTGGCCAAGCTGGCCAGCCGTCAAGGTCGTGGCGTGCTGGGTGGCAGCGGCGACAACCGCTGAGCCGGGGGTCGGCTGGCGCACCTGAACCCGACCTGCGGCGCCCCGAGGGGTTGACGTACCGCCTGGCTACCATGCGGCCATGATCGAGGAACTGATCCGGGCGGCCGCAGCCGGCGACGACGACGCGCTCGAGGAACTGATCGAGATCGCCGCCGCCGAGCCGGCGCGCCTCGTCGGACACCTGAGTCTGCTGCTCGACGCGGGCGTGCTCTGGCCACCGACCTTGTATCGCGGCGCGACCGGAGACGTGGTCCGCCGGATCATCGACGACGTCGACGCCGGGCGCGCGCCGCACCGGCTCAACCATCTGCTGCTCATCCTCGCGCACGCCTCCGACCCGCGCGCTGAGCAGGCCCTGCGACGATGGCAGGAGCAGCCGCCGGCCGGCGCGGACAAACTGCACGTCGGGGCGCTGGCCTACGCCCGCCAGGCCGGCTGGACGGTCGCTCCCGACGGCAGCCGCCGGGAGCTGTGCACACCCACGGCGTACCGGTTGATTCCGAACGAGGTGCCGAGGCCCGCCGACGGCCCTGCCTGCCCGTGGTGCGCCTCCCCGCTGTGGACCATCGCCGACCTCGACACCGGCACCCCCGAGGTGGGTGAGGTCCTGGCCCACACCGGCTGGGCCGGCCGGTTGAGGATCGTGACCTGCCACCTGTGCGCCTGTTACGCGGCGCTGTGCTGCGAGGTCACGCCCGACGGCGAGGCCGTCTGGTGGGCGGGCAACAGCCGCCCGGACTACGCGCCGGTCGCCAACGGACCGGAAGAGCCGCCGGCTGTGCTTCCGGTCGTCGGCCCCCGCCGGGCCTCGCCGTTCGAGGCCAGCGCGTGGGACGAAGGCGGCTCCACCCTGGGCGGCCATCCCGACTGGATCCAGGACGCCGAGCACGTCGACTGCCCCACCTGCCGGCAGCCGATGGACTATCTCGGCCTGGTCGGCGGAGCCGACGTGGACTTCGGTGAGGGCGCCTACTATCTGCACCTGCACGCGCCCTGCGGGGTCGCGGCGGTGAACTACCAGCAGAGCTGACCGCTGCGGCCCGCACGAACACCCCGATCGGCGTCGGTACGGTGAGGCGATGACGACCGAATCCACAGTGCTGATCTCGGCCGGCATGCGGGGAATCTCGGGAACCGTCCACCAGCCCGGCTGCCCCTCACCCGTCAGCGGTGGTCGTTCTCCTTCAACTCGATGACCCAGGCGCGCCGCTCGGCGATCTTGCCGTCGCGCATGACGAACACCTCGGCCATCGACATGCGCATCTCCTCGCCGGTGTCGCGTCGCACCGAGCCGACGAGTTCGGCCATGACCGTGTCGCCCTGCTCCACCATGCGTACGACCTCCAGGAAGCCCGGCCCCTCGATCGCCGCGTCGTACGCCTGCTTGCCCTTGAGATGGAAGGCGCCGAACACCGTCCACTCGATGTCGTCGGTGAGGCAGGACAGGATCTGCGCGTGGTCGTTCTTCCGGAAGCCGTCCAGGTAGGTCTCGACGGTCTGGGTGTTGCGCGACATCAGGCGGTGTCCCCTCGTCTCGGCGGGCCTGCCCGACGGCAGACCTGCCGACGCTAACCCCGAGGTGTGACGGCCGGCCCGTGGGACGCGCCGGCCGTCACACGTCTCAGGACGAGGCCTGCCGGGACCGGTGGTTGGCGTGCTTGCGGGCCGCGAAGTCGTACGCCTCGGCCAGTAGTTGCCGCACCGTGTCCACGCTCGCCTCGCCGGGGTTCACGACACTCACCCAGTGCTGCGGGGCGTAGACCGGATGCGGCAGCACGGTGTCCGTCACCGTGTGGTCGAGTTCCGGCTTGTGGCGCTGCGGAAACAGCGCCCCGTACGCCGAGCGGGACAACCCGATGTTGAGCCGCCACGCACCCGGCCTGTCCAAGGCGGAGGCCTCGTCGTAGTGGTCGCCGGTCACGATCGTCGCGAACGGCAGCTGTCGCTCGGCGGGCAGGTCCCGACCCGGGTCGTAGATGTAGAAGGTGTCCCCGTTCGCCTCCACGACGCTCACCCCGTCGAAGGTCTCGCGGACGTACCGCTTCATGTCCTCAACGTCCATGCCTCAAGTTTTTCATTGAAGTGCCTCTTGAGGCTTACGCCCGATTTCCGCCACCGGTGCGCCGTGCACCCTCAAATCGGGGAACAACCACCCGCGCCGGGCCGCCCGCGACCGGGGCCGGCTCGCGCCGGATCCGGTCGCGCGCGCCGCCGTCAGCCGGTGCCGTCGAGGACGGGGATGAGCTGCTCCTCCTCGTACGTCAGGTGGGCCTCCAGTTCGGTGGTGAGACGCTCGACCTCCCGGCGGGCCTGGGCCGGGTCGGCGTCGGGGTCACCGACGACCTGCTGGAGGCGTTCCACGAGCGCCGCGATGCGACGGTGTTCCTCGCGCAGCCGTGCCAGCGTCGGGGCGAGGTCCGGACGTTGCCCCTCCAGCCTGGTGAGCATGCCGTCGTCCTCGTTGCGGTGGTGGTGGTGCAGGCCGTGGCAGAAGGTCAGGCAGTTGACCCGCAGCTGCGCGCCCAGGCCCGGGCCGCTGCGGGCGACCTCGTCGCGGATCAGCGTCAGCTCACGACGGAACGCGTCGTGGACGAGCTTGAGCGCCGCGCCCCAGGACGCCGCCTCCGGTGGCCCGCCCGCCACCTGGTGCAGGGCCACCACGGGGATCACCCGCGTCGTCCTCGCCTGGTAGGTGGCCCAACCGGGGTCGGCCTCCACGGCCCGGGCGAAGATCTCGTCGCGTTCGGGGCCGGTCAGCACGACGGCGCGGGCCTGGTAGGTGAAGACCCCGTCCTCGACGGTGGCGAGCGGGTCGGCGAGCAGGTTGTGGTACCAGTCCGGGTGCTTCGGGCCGCCCCCGGCCGAGGCGATGACGAGGATGCGTTCCTCGCCGTCTGGCAGGTAGCCGACCGGGGTGGTGTGCGGGGCGCCGGAGCGGGCCCCGGTGGTGGTGAGCAGGATCAGCCGGGCCCCCTCGAAGGGGCCGCCGACCCGGCCGGAGTTGGCGCGGAACTCGTCGATGATCTGCTGGTTGAAGTCGTTGGGCAATGCTCTGCTCTCTGCTCGGGCAGGAGGGTGCGGCCACGGTGGATCGCCCGCCCGGCGACCGGTGGCGGCGAGGATGCGGATACGCCGGCGGACGACCGGCGCGGACGGTGCGGGAAGCGTGATGCGGTGGACGTGGCGTCGACACCGGCGGGGATGCAGGGCATGGGCGGGCCGCGGGCCCGCCCCGGGCTCACCTGGCGGCCGGGTGCCCTGTCCGCTCGTGGCCAATGGCCGACCCGGCAGTCACGCGTCCGACCCTAGTGGTCGGTGGCGGCGGCGGGCAAGCACCGTCGGGTTGCGGGGCGGCGTTCGGGCTACGCCACCCGGCGGCGCCAGGGCGGTCGCCAGCCCCGCCGGCGCGGTGGAGCCGACGGCGCCGGGGTCGGGGCCGGGGCGGCGGTGGCCTCCCGCTCGCTCCGCCAGTGGCGGACCACCTCGTCGGCGTTGACGGGGCGCACCGCGACCCGGGGGCCGGTGGGCGTACGCAGCCAGGAGAGGATCTGGGCGTTGAGGTCGGCGACGAACGCGCGCACGGAGGCCTCGGTCGGCAGGTCCCGCACCTCGTCGGGCACCTGTTCGATGCGGCGGCGCAGTTGCAGCGGCGTCGGCAGCAGCAGGTCGGTGGGGAGCTTCTCGCGCTCCAGGAAGCTCTTGATCCACCACGACTCGTCGTAGGGCTCACCGCGTCCGGGGATGGGCTTGCCCATGCCGGGCAGGTCGTCGAACTCCCCCTGCTCCTGCGCCGCGCGGATGCGCGCCTCGACCGTCGCTTCCCAGCTGTCCACCTGCCGACACCTCCCCCGGCCCCACGGTAACGCGGCCACCGCGTCGCGGCCGACGGAAGAAGTCAGCACCCCGACCGGGCCGGGCATTCCCGGGCGTGCCGGTGGCCGTCGCGGGGGAACGGCGGCCGGGCCGGCAGCACCTCCTGGAAGAGGTAGCCGGCCTTTTCCGCGACGCGGCAGGACGCCGGGTTGTCGATCTGGTGCAGCAGGTCGAGCCGGCGCAGGGCGGCGAACCGCGCGAACGCCCAGTCGGTGACCGCCACCAGGGCGTGCGGCGCGACGCCCCTGCCCCGGGCCGGCGCGGCGGTCCAGTAGCCGACCTCGGCGTCCGCGCCGCCCTCGGTGACGTGCTTGACGATCACCTGCGCCACCAGGGTCTCACCGGCCGGGTGCGGCTCGAGCACGGCGAAGCAGAACCGGTTGCCGTCGACCCAGTCCCGGTGCGCCGCGGCCAGGAACCGGCGCGCCTCGGCGGCCGTGGTCACCGGCGCCCGGGTCGAGCGCCGCAGCACCGGGTCACGGTACGCCGCGATGAGCGCCTCGGCGTCGTCGTCGCGCCACGGGCGCAGCAGGAGTTCCGGCAGGGTCGGGGTGGCCGGGGCGTGCAGCATCGGCACAGTGTGCCCGTCGCCGCGTCGGCGGTGGGGGCGGGCGGCACGCCGAAACGGGTCGGCGGCGCGGCGGCGTACGGCGTAGGGTCGGCGCGAGCCGGGTGCGACGGGGGGACACGGCATGGTCGGTACGGGTGCGCTCGTGGGTATCGCGCTGGTGGCGCTGGGGATGGTGTTGACGCCCGGCCCGAACATGGTCTACCTGGTGTCGCGGTCGGTGACCCAGGGCCGGCGGGCGGGGCTGGTGTCGCTGCTCGGCGTCGCCGCCGGGTTCGGCGTCTACCTGGCCGCCGCGGTCGCCGGCATCGCCACCGTCTTCGTGCTGGTGCCCGCCCTCTACACGGCGGTCAAGCTGGCCGGCGCGGCCTACCTGCTGTGGTTGGCCTGGCAGGCGCTGCGACCGGGCGGGCAGTCGCCGTTCGCCCCGGAGCCGCTGCCGCCGGACCGGGCCCGGCGGCTGTTCACCATGGGGCTGGTCACCAACCTGCTCAATCCCAAGATCGCGATCCTCTACGTGTCGCTGCTGCCGCAGTTCATCGACCCGGCGCGCGGCCACGTGGCCGCGCAGAGCCTGTTGTTGGGGCTGACCCAGATAACGGTGGCGCTGACGGTGAACGCGCTGATCGTGCTCAGCGCCGGCGCGCTCGCCGGGTTCTTCGCCCGCCGGCCGGTGTGGCTGCGGGTGCAGCGCCTGCTGATGGGCACGGTGCTGGCGGGGCTGGCGGTGCGCATCGCCGCCGACCGGTCGCGCGCCGCCGTCGCCATGCCCTGACCGCGAGGCCGTCGGCGACGGCGGGCCGGGCACCCGCGCCGGACCAACGGCGATCGGTGTCGGGGGTACGCCGGGCGGCGGCTCAGCCGTCGGCGCGTTCAGGGACGGCACGGTTCTCCCGGAGCACGGCGACGCCCCCGGCGGGCAGGTGCACGTGCGCGTCGATCGTCGCGCCGGTGAGCAGGTCGATCCCCGCCGCCGGCACCCGCTGCGGCCGGCCGGTGTGGTTGAGCAGGAACAGCCAACTCGCCTCGGCGCCGCGCCGGCGGACCGCCTCGACGCCGACCGGGGCGCCGGGGCAGACGGGTGCCGCGCCGGCCGCCCGCGCCGCGTCCGTCATCAGCCGGCGGTAGGTGGCGTCGTCGGGCCGGGTGGACAGGTACCAGGCCGTGCCGGCGCCGTGGCGGTGGCGGGTCACCGCCGGCAGCCCGGCGAGCGTGCCACCGGCGTACGAGGCCACGGGCTGCGCGCCGGCGAGGCGTACCGTCTCGGCCCAGAGGCGACCGGTCCCGCCGTCCGACAGCGGCACCGTCTTGCCGTCGGCGAGCGGGTGGAACTCCTCGACCCGCACGCCCAGCACGTCGCGGAACGCCCCGGGGTGACCGCCGAGGCGGACCCGGGCGTGCTCGTCGGCGACCCCGCTGAGCCAGGTCACCAGCAGGTGACCGCCGCCGTGGACGTAGCCGCGTACCCAGTCGGCGGTGGCGTCGCAGGCCAGATAGAGGGCGGGCAGCACCAGCAGCCGGTAATCGCCGACCGGGTCGCCGGGCAGCACCACGTCGAGGCCGTACCCGGCGCGCCACAACGCCCGGTGCGCCGCCGACACCTCGTCGCGGTGGCTGAGCCGCGGCGACGGCATCCCCGGGTGGCCCAGGGCCCAGCCGCTGGCGGCGTCCCAGGCGATCGCGACGGGGGCGTCGACCGTGCCGGCGTCGACCTCGCCGAGGCGCTCCAGCGCCGCGCCGAGAACGACGGCCTCCCGGAAGACGCGGGTGTCGGGGCCGGCGTGCGGCACCAGCGCGGAGTGGAAGCGTTCCGCCCCGCCGGCCGGGGCCCGCCACTGGAAGAACATGACCCCCCGGGAGCCCCGGGCGACGTGGGAGAGGCTGTGCCGGGTCATCCGGCCGGGTTCCTTGGCGTGCATCCGCCCGCCGCTGTGGATCTGGTTGGGGGCGCTCTCCATCAGCAGCCACGACGCCGGCCGGCCGACACCGTGGCGGGCCCAGCCCCGGGCCAGGTCGGCGGCGAGGGCGGTCTGTTCCTCGGCGCCGCCGTCGACCGCGTCCGGGTAGTGGTCGATCGCCACCACGTCCACCTCGGCGGCCCAGCGGGCGTGGTCGACGGGCACCCAGTCGGCGAGGACGTGGTTGGTGGTGACCGGGACCGCCGGGTTGGCCGCCCGCAGCAGGTCGCGCTGCTCGGCGTACGCGGCGAGCAGGGTGTCCGACCAGAAGCGGCGGAAGTCCAGCAGGTGCCCCGGGTTGGCCAGGTACTGCGTGGCGCGGGGCGTGTCGATCTGCGTCCAGTCGGTGTAGTGCTGGCTCCAGAAGCTGGTGGCCCAGGCGGCGTTGAGCGCGTCGAGGTCGCCGTGCCGCCCGGCCAGCCAGCGCCGGAACGCCCGCGCGGTGTGCGCGCAGTGGCAGGTGGTGCCGTACTCGTTGTGCACGTGCCACAGCGCGAGGGCCGGGTGGTGGGCGTAGCGCTCGGCGAGGGCGGCGGCGATGCCCCGGGCGGCGGCCCGGTAGGCGGGCGCGGCGGCGCAGTAGGTGTCCCGGCTGCCGTGGTGCAGGCGGACGCCGTCGGCGGTCACCGGCAGCGCGTCGGGGTGCGCCAGCGAGAACCAGGGCGGGGGCGACGCGGTGGGGGTGGCCAGGGCGACGTCGATGCCGCCGTCGTGCAGCAGGTCCAGCACCCGGTCCAGCCAGTCGAAGGTGTACCGGCCGGGCTCCGGTTCGAGTCGCGACCAGGCGAAGACGCCGACGGTGACCAGGTTGACCCGGGCGCGGCGCATGAGGGCGACGTCCTCGCGCCACACCTCGGCCGGCCACTGCTCGGGGTTGTAGTCGCCGCCGTAGCGCAGCCCGCCGTCACCCCACATCCACCCACCGCCATTTTGTTGAGGATGCGTTCAAAATATTGATCGGGTTTGCGCCTGTCAACGGCGATGAATCCCCGGCCGAGTGAAGGTCGTCGTTGACAGTTAGTTGGGAAGCCAAAGAAACTGGCGGGACCGTCGGAACCATCCCGGAGGAGACGCCGATGCCCTACCGACCGCCGCTGGTCCCGTACGAGACCTTCGTGGCCGACCCACCCGACCTGCCGGTGCGGGCCCCCGGCGAGGACGGGGGCGCCGTCGTCGGCCGGGCCGAGGTCGTCGCGACCGACCCGCTCGGGGTGACGTTCAAGGCCGCCCTCTCCGACGGCGCGAGCATGGTGGTACGCGTGGACGCCGCCGGCGAGGGGGCGATCCGGGTACGCCTGAGCGACGACCCGCAGGCCCGCAGCCGTTCCGCGCGGGCGCTGGCGCTGGTGCACCCCGGCACCCATCCGGCCGTCGTCACGGTCGACGACGCCCGCGTCCGGGTCGACGCCGGCGCGGTGGTCGCCGAGATCCGGCTGGACCCGTGGCACCTGCGCTTCCTCGGCCCGGACGGGCGGCCGCTGCTCGAGCAGGACCGGGGAACCCGCGACATCAGCGGCCGGCGGCGCACCCTGCCGTTCGGCCGCTCCACCGTCGAAGGCACCCCCGTCGCCTGGCACGAGAGCTTCGTCGCCCCCGGCGACGAACGCTTCGTCGGCTTCGGCGAGAAGTTCACCCCGCTGGACAAGCGGGGGCAGCGGCCGCTGATGTGGAACTTCGACGCCTTCGGCGGCGAGTCGGACCGCTCCCACAAGAACGTGCCGTTCTACCTGTCGGACCGGGGCTACGGCTTGCTGGTCGACAGCGGGCTGCCGGTGCAGTTCGACGTCTGCCAGTCCACCCACAGCAGCGTGCAGATCCTGGTCCCCGACGACCTGCTGGACTACTACGTCCTTGCTGGCCCGACGCCGGCCGAGGTGCTGAGGCGCTTCGACCGGCTCACCGGCCGGCCGTACCTGCCGCCGAAGTGGGCGTTCGGGGCCTGGGTCTCCTCCGGCTTCTTCCCCGACTCGCAGGAGCGGGTGCTCGAGCGGGGACGCCTGCTGCGCGAGCGCGGCGTCCCCTGCGACGTGCTGCACCTGGACTGCTACTGGCAGGTCGCCGGCCGCTGGTCGGACCTGCGGTGGGACGAGGAGGCGTTCCCCGATCCGCCCGCGATGCTGCGCACCCTCGCCGGGCAGGGCTTCCGGGTCTGCCTCTGGATGAACCCGTACCTGATGACCGACAGCCCGCTCTACGCGCCGGCGGCCGAGGCCGGCTACTTCCTGCGCCGCGCCGACGGCAGCCCGTACGTCGCCGACGTCTGGCACGGCAGCCACCCGGCCAGCGCCATCGTGGACTTCACGAACCCGGCCGCCGTCGAGTGGTTCGCCGGGCTGCTGCGGCCCCTGCTGGAGCAGGGGGTGGCGGTGTTCAAGACCGACTTCGCCGAGGGCGTGCCCGTCGACGCCGTCGCCCACAACGGCATGACCGGCGTCGAGCTGCACAACGTGTACGCGCTGCTGTTCAACGACGTCGTCGCACAGGTGACCGAGGAGGTGACGGGGCACCGGACCGTGTGGGCCCGCTCGTCGTACCTGGGCGGGCAGCGGCACAGCGCCCAGTGGAGCGGCGACGTCAACGCCACCTGGCCGGGGCTGGCCAGCACCCTGCGCGGCGGGTTGTCGCACGGGCTGTCCGGCGTGCCGTTCTGGAGCCACGACACGGGCGGCTTCCACGGCACCCCGACGCCGCAGCTCTACGTGCGCTGGGCCCAGTTCGGCGCGCTGTCGCCGCTGGTGCGCCTGCACGGCACCACCAGCCGCCTGCCGTGGGACTTCCCCGCCGAGACCGAACGCGACGCGGTGGCCGCCCTGCGGCTGCGCTACCGGCTGATGCCGTACCTGTGGTCGGCGGCGGTGCGCGCGGCCGCCGACGGGGCGCCGATGATGCGCGCGCTGCTGGTGGACACCCCCGACGACCCGACGGCCTGGAGCACGGACCTGCAGTACCGCCTCGGCACCGACCTGCTGGTCGCCCCCGTCACGGACCCGTCCGGGCGGCGCGACGTCTACCTGCCCACCGGTGACGACTGGATCGACGCCGCCACCGGCGAGCGGCACCCCGGCGGGCGGCACCTGCGGGTGGACGTGCCGCCGCACCGGCTGCCCCTCTACGTCCGCCACGGCGCGCTCGTGCCGGTGGTCGCGCCGGGCGACACCGTCGGCGACGGGCCGTTCCGCGACGTCACCCTGGTGAGCTGGGGCGGCGTGGACGCCCGCACGGTGCTGCACGACGTCGACGGCGACACGGTCGTGACGGCCGTACGCGACGGCGACACCCTGCGGGTGGAGACCGACGGCCCGCTGCGGGTGACGCGCGTCAGCGTCGTCGGCGCGGACGCTCCGGCCCGGCTGCTGCTCGACGGCGAACCGGTGGTCCCGGCGCCCTTCGACGCGTGGTTGCCCGATCCCGCCTGAGCCGAGGCGGCGCCCGGCCCGCGACGGGCCGGGCGCCGCGCGGGTCGGCTCAGCCCTTCACGGCGCCGGTGATGACGCCCTTGGTGAAGTGCCGCTGCACGAACGGGTAGACGACCACGGCGGGGATGACGGTCACCACCACCACCGCCATCTTCACCGCCAGCGTCGGCGGGTACGCGGTGACGCCGGGCAGGCTGACCGCCGCCCCGGACACGTTCGGCGACTGCCCGGCGAGAATGTAGCTCTGCAACACCCGCTGGATGGGGAACTTGTCGTTGTCATCGATGTAGAGCACCGCGTTGAAGTAGGCGTTCCAGTAGCCGACGGCGTAGAAGAGGCCGACGACGGCGATCACCGCCTTGGACAGCGGCAGCACGACGCGCAGCAGGATGTGCAGCTCCCCCGCCCCGTCGATGCGGGCGCTGTCGAGCAGCTCGCCGGGCACGTTCATGAAGAACGCCCGGATCACCACCAGGTTGAACACGCTGATCGCGCTGGGCAGGACCAGCGACCAGATGCTGTCCTTGAGCCCGAAGCCGGTGACCACGAGGTAGCTGGGCACCAGACCGGGGAAGATCAGGAAGGTCAGCAGGAAGAAGAAGAGCAGCCCCCGGTGCCCCACCGACCCCGGCCGCGACAGCCCGTACGCCGCCAGCACGGTGAGCACCAGGCTCACCGTGGTGCCGAGCACGGTGACGAGGGTGCTGATCCACACCGCCCGGCTGATCTGTCCGCCGCTGAAGATGGTGACGTACGCCGAGGGGTCGATCTCGCGGGGCACCATCACCATCCCGCCGGCGGTGTCGATCGTGTCGCGCGAGGCGAGGCTGGTCACCAACACCGCCCACAGTGGCACGAGCACGGCCGCGACGAGCAGCGTGAGCAGCACGGCCTTTGCGAGGGTGCCCGCCGCCGTGGGTGGTTCCTCCCAGGCAGGGCGTCCGGAACGTCGTCGCCGCCGGTCGGCGCCGGAACGGACGGGCGCCGGTGCGGCGCCACTGAGCTGCGCGGTCATGATCTCGAATACACCCCCTGCTCGCCGAGTCGGTGCGCCACCCTGTTGGCGGCGAGGATGAGCACCAGCCCGACCACGGCCTTGAACAGCCCGGCGGCGGCGCCGAGGCCCCACTGCTGGGTGCTGATCGCCTGGTAGTAGACGAACGTGTCCAGCACCTCCGCGGCCTCCCGGCCGACGGCCTCGCGTTGCAGGATGAACTGCTCGAAGCCGACCGACAGGGCGTCACCGAGGCGCATGATGAGCAGCAGCACGATCACCGGGCGCAGGCCCGGCAGGGTGATGTGCCACAGCCGCCGCCACCGCCCGGCCCCGTCGGCCGCCGCCGCCTCGTAGAGGTGGGGGTCGATGGCGGCGAGCGCGGCCAGGAAGACGATGGCGCCCCAGCCGAGGTCCTTCCACACCGCCTCGGCGGTGACCAGCACGATGAAGGTGTCCGGGTCGGTCATGACGTCGAACGGCTGCATGCCGGCCTCGCGCATCTCCTGGGCCAGCAGCCCGGCCCCGCCGAGCATCTGCACGAAGAACGTGACCACGAGCACCCAGCTGAAGAAGTGCGGCAGGTAGACCACGCTCTGCACGAATCCGCGCAGTCGCGCGGAGACCAGGCTGTTGAGCAGGACGGCCAGCAGGATCGGCAGCGGGAAGAAGAAGACGAGCTGGAACGCGGTGATGGTCAGGGTGTTGCGCACCGCGTCCCAGAACAGCGGGTCGGCGAAGAGCGCCTCGAAGTTGCCGAAGCCGATCCACTCGCTGCGCCAGAACGCCTCGACGGGGTCGTCGCCGACGAACGGGTTGTAGTCCTGGAAGGCGATGACGTTGCCCAGCGTGGGCAGGTAGTGGAAGACCAGCAGCAGCGCCGCCGCCGGCGCCGTCATGGCCAGCAGCGGCCAGTCCCGGCGCAGCCGGTCGCGCAGGCGGCGTCGGGCCCGTACGGGCGGGGTGCCGGCGGGTGGGGCCTGGCCGCCGGCCGCCGGCGCGTCGGTGAAACCCGGCGCCGGCGAGCTGCCCGCCGCTGACGACGGCGAGGTGGCCGGGGCGCTCATCGGCCGTTGTCGGCGAGCGCCTTCTCGTGGAACGCGCGCCCCTCCTCGCCGCCGGAGGCGAGGAACTCCTTGCGGACCTGCGCCAGGTCGCCGACAGGACGGCGGCCCCGAAGGATGTCGCGGATCTTGTCGTCGGTCGGTTGAATGATCTTCGACCAGTTGGCTGGCAGTTCCAGCTTGATGCCGGCGAAGAGGTCCTTCTCCATGAGGGCGATGTTCTTCTGGTAGTAGCCAAGGTAGTCGCGCACGTAGTCGGGGGTGTCCCCGCTGCGCACCTTGACCGGGACCCGCCCGCCGATGTGGGTGTACTGCGCGCCCAGCTCCTTGCGGCCCAGCTCCGTGGGGACGGGGCTGCCGTCGGCCGAGCGGGTGAAGTGCCTGCCCTCCACCCCGTACTCGCGCAGCTCGAACTCGCGGCTGCCGAAGGGCGCGGCGCACCAGTTGAGCACCCGCAGCAGCTCGTCGACGCGCTCGGCGCCCAGCCCCTTCTTGACGAAGGTGTAGAACACCGGCTTCTCGCTGCCCCAGATGACCGGCTGCGCCCCGGCGGCGCCGAAGACCGGCAGCGGCTGCATGTCGAAGCTCGGCAGCTCCTTGACCCGCTCGCCCTGCATGCCCTGCCAGGCGCCGAGGCCGTCCTGGTACATGAGGATCTTGCCGGCCTTGAACAGCTGCTTCTCGTCGGCGCCCTTGCTGGCCACGGTGTCGGGGTGCACCAGCCCGTCGGCGAACAGCTTCGCGGTGAACTCCAGGGCGGCCGCGAAGGCCGGGTTCTCGAACTTGTGCTCCAGGCCGCCGTCGGGCTTCCTGCGCCAGGTCTGCTGGCAGCCGAAGAACTGCTGCACCATGTCGAAGACGCTGCCGAAGGCCCACACCCCCTTGGCGGGATCGGTGACCTCGCGGCCCAGCTCGTGCAACTCCTGCGGGGACTTCGGCGCCGCCAGGGCGGCCTGGGCGAGCAGGTCGGCGCGGTGGAACACGGCGTACGCGAACGGCCCGTCGGTCGGGAACGGAACGGCGTACAGCCGCCCGCCCCACACCGAGTACTCCCAGGCGCCGGTCGGCAGCGCGCCCAGGTAGGGGTACTTCGCGGCGGCGTCGCCCTTGAGGTGGTCGGTGAGGTCCTCGAACAGCGCCTTGACCGCGTCGGAGAACCGGGCGACCTTGTCGACCTCCCAGTTGGGGGCGCTGAGCAGGTCGGGCACGTCGCGGGCGCCGAGCATCGCGTTGAGCTTGTCGGCGTACGTGGTGCCGTCCTGCAGGCTCGGGTTCACCTTGACGCCCAGCCGGGCGTTGACCGCCGCGAGGTAGGAGTTGCGGCCCACGGTCGGCGGGGCAGGGCCCCACCACGGGCTCATGGTGCGGATCTGGGGGCCGCCCCGGCCCGGCTGCTCGGTGACCGCGTCGACGAGGCTGCGGGGATAGCTGAGGTAGCCGTCGGGGATCGGTCCCTCGCCGGGGATGTCCGGCTTGAGCAGCTCGGCCGGCTTGTGGGCGGGCAGCACCGCGCGGATGGCGTCGGCCTTCGTGGCGCTGCCCGCGCTTCCGGCCTCTCTGCTGCATCCGGCCAGGGTGGCGCCGCCCATCGTCGCGGCGGCGCCGAGGCCGAGCAGGCGCAGCAGGGACCGGCGGTCGGTGGATGCGCCCGGCAGGGACGGCTTCACGGCGCACTCCCTTCGTCTTCGGTGGCGGTTTCGCGGAACGTGCGCGTCCGGCTAGGATTAGTTGGGCTTCTAGCCGAACAAACTAATCGACGGTGATCCGTCCCACAAGACGGCGACCCCCGAGACGTACGCGATGATGGGGCCGCGTGCGGCACCACCCCGATCGCCTACCGTCGCCCAGGGAGCGGACTGACCGTGATCAGCAGCCACAACGAACCGCGGCCGAGCGACCTCGGCGACGTCCGCACGGCCAACCGGGCCGTGGTGCTGCGCCACGTACGCCGGCACGCCCCCTGCTCCCGGGCCGACATCGCCGCGCACACGGGGCTGAACAAGGCCACCGTCTCCAGCCTGGTCGGCGAGCTGATCGAGCGGCGGCTGCTGCGCGAGACCGGGCTGACGGAGAACCGGGTCGGCCGACCCGCGACCATGCTCGTCCTCGACGGCGCCCCGTACGCGGCGCTGGGCATGCAGATCGGCGCCGACGAACTGGTGGTGGTCGCCATCGACCTGGCCGGCACCCGGCTGCTCACCTGGCGGCGCGCCTTCGCCGCCCCGTCGTCCTCCCCCACCGAGACGGTCCGCGCGCTGGCGACGCTGGCCCGGCGGGCGATCACCCGACTGACCGGGCAGGACCGTCGGGTGCTGGGCCTCACCGTGGGCGTGCCCGGCCTCGTCGACCCCGAGGGCGCCGTCCCCCGGGCCACCGCCCTCGGCTGGCGGGACGTGGCCCTCGCCGCCGACCTGCGCGCCGCGTTGCGCGAGCCCGGCCTCGCCGTCGACGTCGACACCGACGCCAACCTCGCCGCCCTGGCCGAGCACCGCCACGGCGCGTACGCCGGCAGTGCCCACCTCGTGCATCTCACCGGCGGGGCGTCGGTCGGCGCGGGGATCGTCGCCGACGGCCGGCTGCTGCGCGGCGGCCGGGGCTTCGCCGGCGAGATCGGGCACCTGACGCTCGACCCGACCGGTCCCGCCTGCGGCTGCGGGCGGCGCGGCTGCCTGGTCGCGTACGCCGGGCTGCCGGCGGTGGTCGCCCGCCTCCTGCCCGACACGCGGCAGGACGGGCCCGTGACCGACTTCCTGCCGGAACTCGAACGGATCCAGGCGCTGGCCCGTCAGGACGACCCGGCCGTGCGGACCGGGCTGTCCGACGTCGGCTGCCACCTCGGGCACGCCGCCTCGGTCCTGGCCAACCTGCTGAACCCGCAGGCCGTGGTGCTCGGCGGGCACTTCGCGGTCCTGGCGCCCTGGCTGCTGCCCGCGGCCCGGGCGGAGTTCGCCGCGCGCACCCACGCCCCGGCCGCAGGCGGCTGCCTGCTCGACGCCTCCGCCCTCGACTCGGCGGCCACCGCGCTCGGCGGCGCCACCGCCGCGCTCGCCGCGGTGGAGTCCGGGCGGCTGCCGGCGGCCTGAGGCCCGTCCGTGGTTTCCAGACCAGGAACGACGCTGGGAACTGAGGACGGAGAATGGCGCTGAGGATGATCCTGGCCTGACGGGCCCCGCCTCGGGGGCCGGAGCGCAGCACGCTCCAGCCGAGCCGATGAGGGCTGTCAGGATACGACCGAAAGCGGCGATGAGCGATCCTGAGTTGAACCTGCCGCAGGTGAGGTGCCGGGGCGCAGGGGACTTCTTCGCGCACCCGCTCAGACCGGTCGACGTCGCACTCGATAGCGCAGGTGGAGGACCCGGTTGCCCTGGATCGTCACGTCAGGGTCCTCCAACAGGTGCTGGGCGTGGAGCGACCCGAAGTAGCGTTTGCCGGACCCGAACACGACGGGTACGACGTCCATGCGCACCTCGTCGACCAGGCCCGCGGCAAGCACCTGGCCACCGACGTCGCCCGCGGCGACCTCGACCACGCGGTCACCCGCGAGCTCCTGCGCCTTGGCCACGGCTGCCTCGACGCCGTCGACGAAGTGGAACGGCGCCTCGGGGTCCCAGCCCTCCGGCTCCGGCCGGTGCGTCACGACGACCACGTGGTCGACCCCGCCCGGAGGCTTCCCGTCCCAGCCGTCCGTCAGGTCGAAGACGTGGCGGCCGACGATCGTCGCCCCGATCTGGTCCCAGTACGCCCGGGTGTAGTCGTAGGACGCCTGCGACACCTTCAGCTCGCCGCTGTCGTCCAACGCGACGTCACCATTGGACAACCAGTCGAACAGCGGCCCGGGCTGGTCGTTCTCGTCCGCGACGAAACCGTCCACCGACACCGAGCTGTACATGACCACCTTGCCCACGTGGCTCTCCTCTGCTTGGGACCCCCAAATTAGCGTGTCGTGAGCTGTCGCTCTTGTAGAAGTCAATCGGCCGGCAGCGGCCAGCCGTCCAGCGCGTGGCCGGGATGTTCGCACAGGAACCGCCGCCGGACTTGACGTACGGGCAACGCCGACGGCCCCGGCGGCAGCGCCAGCCGGGCGTACGGCGACGCACCCTCCAGGTAGTGAAGGCAGGGACGAGTAGCCGACCCCGGCTTACAATTCGACGTGGTCGATTCGACGTGCCGATAGAGCCAGTCAAAGGTGCCTGGCACCTTCTCGGAATCCCGACCGACAAGCGCAGGCGCCAGGACGTCCGCGAGCAATTGTGTGGATTAGGCTCGCCGCATGGGACTTTTGACGTTCAGCATCAACGTCACTCTGGACGGCTGCGTCGACCACCAAGAGGGAATCGTCGACGACGAGACACACGCCATCTTCACCCGCCTCATGGACGAGGGTGGGGCGATGCTGTGGGGCCGTGTCACCTACGAGATGATGGAGAGCTACTGGCCGGCGGTCGCCCGCGGCGACGAAGAGGCGCCGCCGGCGATGCGCGAGTGGGCGGTCAAGCTGGAGGCCAAGCCGAAGTACGTGGTGTCGTCGACGCGGAAGGACTTCCCGTGGACCAACAGCCACCACATCGCCGGCGACCTGCGCACGGGCGTGCAGAAGCTCAAGGACGCGACCCCGGCCGGCGTGCTTCTTGGTAGCGGCAAGCTCGCGACCGAGCTGGACCGGCTGGATCTGATCGACGAGTACAAGTTCCTCGTCCACCCCAGGATCGCAGGCCACGGCCCGACCCTCTACCAGAGCGGGCTGCCCGGCACGCGCCGGCTCGAGCTGGTCTCGGCGAAGCCGCTCCGCAGTGGCGCGGTCGCCATGCACTACCGGCGCGCGCGCTGACCCAGGGCAGCCGCATCGCGCCCACCTCGCGGACCACGAGGGCGAGGTGCCTGCGCCCGGACCACAGGTCCCCACCGGCAAGGGCGCCGGGGCCGGTCCTCCTCACGCGGTTCGAACTCCCGCGCTTCGTCCATCACCACCTCGTGGACGAGAGGACACCGACGCACCGGCTCAAGAACGGACACCCGATGGATCGATTGCACGTCTCCACCAGTCGGACGGGCCCCGAGCGCGGGTCTTGACCGCACCGGCGCGAGGGTGCCAACCTCGAACCGCCGCCTCGTGGCATGGGCACCCGGGCGGCCTGTTCCGCGCAGTCGTCGAAGCGCTTCACCGCTTCCGGGCCGACGGCCGCCACCCTCACACCGCGATGCCGCTCGCGTCACCGTTCGTCGAAGCGCTTCGACACGGTCGTGTGGCGGACCCACGGAAGGCGCCCGACCATGACCGACCACCCCGCCCGCCGCCCGCAAGCCCTCGTCGAAGACCTGCTGGGCCGGCTCACCCTGCCGGAGAAGCTCGGCCTGCTGCACCAGTGGCAGGCGCCCGTGCCCCGCCTCGGCCTGCCCGCGTTCCGCACCGGCACCGAGGCGCTGCACGGGGTGGCCTGGCTCGGGCGCGCCACCGTCTTCCCACAGGCGATCGGGCTCGCCAGCAGCTGGAACGCCGAACTCGTCCGGGCCGTCGGCGCCGCCGTCGGCGACGAGGTCCGCGCCAAGCACCACGCCGACCCCGAGCGGGTCGGGCTCAACGTGTGGGCACCGGTGGTCAACCCGCTGCGCGACCCGCGCTGGGGACGCAACGAGGAGGGCTGGTCGGAGGACCCGTGGCTGACCGGCCGGCTCGCCACCGCCTACGCCCAGGGGCTGCGCGGCGAGCACCCCGACCGGCTGCGTACCGCCCCGACGGTCAAGCACTTCCTCGGCTACAACAACGAGACCGACCGGGCCACCACGTCCAGCGAACTGTCCCCCCGCGTGCTGCACGAGTACGAGCTGCCCGCCTTCCGCGCCCCCCTGGCCGCCGGCGCGGCCGTCGCCGTGATGGCCTCCTACAACCTGGTCGACGGGGTGCCGGCGCACCTGAGCCCGCTCATCGCCGGCGAGCTGCGCCGGTGGGCGCCCGAGGAGCTGATGGTCGTCGGGGACGCCGGCGCGGTGAGCAACATCGCCGGGGTGCAGGGCCACCTGCCCGACCACGTCAGCGGCTACGCCGCCGCCCTGCGCGCCGGGATCGACAGCTTCACGGAGGACGACGCCGACAGCGCCCCGACCGTCGCGCGGCTGACCGAGGCGCTGGAACGGGGTCTGATCAGCGTGTCCGACGTGGACCGCGCCGTGCGGCGCATCCTCACCGTCCGGGTCCGCCTCGGCGACCTGGACCCGCCGGGCGACGACCCGTGGGCCGGCGTCGCGCCGGACGTCGTCGACCGCCCCGCGCACCGGGACCTCGCCCGCGAGGCCGCCCGCCAGTCGATCGTGCTGCTGCGCAACGACGGGCTGCTCCCGCTCACCGGTGCGCGACTGCGGGTGGCCGTGCTCGGCCCACTGGCCGACGCCGTGCACACCGACTGGTACAGCGGCACCCCGCCGTACACGGTCACCGCGTACCAGGGGCTCGTCGAGCGGCTGTCGGCGGTCACCACCCACCCCGGCACCGACCGGATCGCGCTGCGCGTCGACGGGCGTTACGTCGGCTGCCCGGACACCCCGGACGGCGGCCCGCTGACCCTCGGCGCCGACGCCACCGGCTTCGACGTCTTCGACTGGGGACGCGACGTGGTGGCGCTGCGCGCCGCGGGCAACGGCCGTCACGTCGGGGCCGACGAGACCGGCGCGCTCGCCAACGACCGCCCGGGGCCGGGCGGCTGGGTGGTCCGGGAGACCTTCCGGTTCCACGAGGGCCCCGACGGCACCGTGCTGCTGCACCACCTCGCCACCGACCGGTACGTCGCCGCCGACGCGCACGGGCGGCTGCGCGCCGACGCCCCGACGCCGGGCGACGCGACCCCGTTCACGGTGGACCTGCTGGCCGACGGCGCCGCCGAGGCCGCCGCCCTGGCCGCCGCCGCCGACGTGGCGGTGGTGGCGGTCGGCAACCATCCGATGGTCAACGGCCGCGAGACCGAGGACCGCGTCGACCTGGCCCTGCCGGCCGGGCAGGAGGCGCTGCTGCGGGCGGTGCACGCCGCCAACCCGCGCACCGTGCTGATGCTGACCAGCAGCTACCCGTACGCGTCCGGTCGGGTCGGGACGCGCCTGCCGGCGGTGCTGTGGTCGGCGCACGGCGGCCAGGAGCACGGCACCGCGCTGGCCGACGTGCTGCTGGGCCACGCCGAGCCCGGCGGTCGACTCACCCAGACCTGGTACGCCGACGCCGCCGAGCTGCCCGACCTGCTCGACTACGACGTGATCGGCGCCGACGCCACCTACCTCTACCACCGCGGCGACCCGCTGTACCCGTTCGGCCACGGGCTCAGCTACACCCGCTTCGACTACGCCGCCCTGCGGTTGAGCGCCGCCGAGGCCACCGCCGGCGAGGAGGTCGAGGTGCGCGTCGAGGTCACCAACGCCGGCGAGCGCCCCGGCGAGGAGGTCGTGCAGCTCTACACGCGCCAGCGCCGCTCCCGCGTCAAGCAGCCGCTGCGCCAGCTGCGCGACTTCGCCCGGATCAGCCTCGCGCCGGGGCAGCGGCAGGTGGTCCGGCTGCGGCTGCGTACCGCCGAGCTGAGCTGGTGGGACGACACCCGGGGCCGCCGCGTGGTGGAGGACGCCACCCACACCGTCCTCGTCGGGCGCTCCGCGCGCGACGTGCGGCTGGTCGGCGCCCTGGCCGTACGCGGCGACGAGGCGGCCCCCCACGGCCGGGCGGCCGTGCCGGCGTCGGGGCGGGCGCGGTGAGCGGGGCGCGCCGGCGCCCGCCGCCCGGGCAGCCCACCATCGCCGACGTCGCCCGGCACGCCGGGGTCGCGGTGAGCACCGTGTCGTACGTGCTCAGCGGCAAGCGCGCCATCTCCGAGGCCACCCGCGCCCGGGTGCTGGCCGGCATCCGGGCGCTCGGCTACCACCCGCACGCCGGCGCGCGGGCCCTGGCCAGCCGGCGGGCCAACGTGATCGCGCTTGTCCTGCCCCTGCGCGCCGGTATGCAGGTGCCCGTGGTCATGCAGTTCGCCATGGCCGTGGTCACCACCGCCCGCCGCTTCGACCACGACGTCCTGCTGGTCACCTCCGACGAAGGGCCCGCCGGGCTGCGGCGCGTCGCCGCCACCGCCCTGGTCGACGGCGTGCTGGTGATGGACGTGGAGCTGGACGACCCGCGGGTGCCGCTGCTGCGGGAGCTGACCCGGCCGGGCGTGCTCATCGGCCTGCCCGCCGACACCACCGGCCTGACCTGCGTGGACCTGGACTTCCACCGGGCCGGGTGGGCCTGCGTGGCGCACCTGGCCGGGCTGGGCCACCGGCACGTCGCCCTGCTCGGCGCGCCCGCCGCCGTCTACGACCGGGGCACGGGCTTCGCGCACCGCACCCGCGCCGGCGTGGCCGAGTCCGCCGCCGCGCACGGCGTCGACGCGGTGGCGCTGCCCTGCGAGGAGGGCGCGGTGGCGGTGCGCCGCACCCTCACCGACCTGCTGCAACGCCACCCCGAGGTGTCGGGGCTGATCGTGCAGAACGAGGCCGCCGTCGGCCCGGTGCTGGCCACGCTGCCCGCCCTGGGCCGGCGGGTGCCGCGGGACGTGTCGGTGGTGGCCGTCTGCCCGGACCGCTTCGCCGAGCAGGCCAGCCCGATGCTCACCGCCGTGCCGGTGCCCGCCGAGGAGATCGGCACGCGGGCCGTGGCGCTGCTGATGGGCAAGCTCGACGGCGAGGCGGTGCCGGAGGTCACCCTGCTGCCGCCCCGGCTGACGGTACGCGACAGCACCGCCGCCCCCGCCCCGAGCGCGGGGGCCGGCCGGTGACCGCCGGGCCGCCGCCGGACGCGCACCGCATCGTCGACACCGCCCCCGCCGGGCGCTGGGAGGACGCGTTCCTCTCCGGCAACGGCGAGGCCGGCATCATGGTGTACGGCCGGCCGCACGCCGAACGCATCGTCGTCAACCACCACCGTTTCGTCCTGCCCAACGGCACCCGCGACGCCCGGCCGCCCGAGCTGGCCGCCCTGCTGCCGCGCATCCGGGAGCTGATCCTCGCCGGCCGGCGCGCGGAGGCGAGCCGGCTGCTCGCCGGCGACGGGGTGCTGCGCTGGACGCAGTCGTTCCACCCCGGCTTCGCCCTCACCGTCGACGCCGTCGCGCCCGGCCCGGTCGGCGACTACCGGCGGCGCACCGAGTTCGGCACCGGGGAGATCGTCGTCGAGTGGGCGGGCGGGCGGCGGCGCTCGTTCGTCTCCCGGGCCGACGCGCTGGTGGTCACCCACGTCGACGCGGGCCCCTGCGAGGTGGGGGCCACCGGCGAGCTGCCCGGCCGGCCGGAGTCGGTGCGCTACGCCGTCGCCGCGTACCGCCGGGGGGACCTGGTGTTCCTGCGGGTGCGGGGCCGCTACCCCGACGCGGGCGGCGCGTACGGCTTCGAGGGGCTCACCCTGCTGCGCGGCGACGTGGCGGTCGTCGGCGGCGACCGGGTGACGGTACGCGGCCCGGCGCTGCTGACCACGGTGCTCGACCGCCCCGAGGTGCCGCCGTGGCGCACCGGCGAGCTGGAGAAGCGGCTGGCCGCCCACGCCGAGGCCGACTACGAGATGCTGCTGGCCCGGCACGTGGCGCTGCACGGGCGCGCCTACCGGCGGGTGAGCCTGCACCTGCGGGTACCGGCCGCGCAGCGGGAGCTGCCCGTGGGCGAGCTGATCGCGGCGCAGCACGCCGAGGCGGACACGCTCCATCCGGCGCTGCTGGAGCGGTTGTTCCACGCCGGGCGCTACCTGCTGCTCAGCGCCAGCGGCGTGCTGCCGCCCCGGCTGACCGGGCTGTGGCTCGGCTCGTGGGACGCCGCCTGGGCCGGCGACTTCACCACCGACGCCAACCTGAACCTGCAACTGGCCGGCGCGAACGTGGGCGCCCTGCCGGAGGTGACCGCCGCGCACGCGAACCTGGTGCGCGGCCAGGTCGACGACTGGCGGCGCAACGCGCGGGCGGTCTACGGCGCGCGGGGCCTGCTGGCGCCCAGTCGCACCGACGGCGAGCACGGGCACCTGTTCCACCTGCACGCCGACTGGCCGTTCGCGGCGTGGCTGCCCGGCGCGCACTGGCTGCTGCACCCGCTGTACGAGCGCCATCTGGTCACCGGCGCGCCCCTCGGGGAGGTGGCCGGCTGGCTGGCGGAGGTGGCGGACTTCTTCGCGGACTTCCTCACGGTCACCGACGAGGCGGGCACGGTGCTCGTCGTGCCGTCGTACTCGGCGGAGACCGGCCCGTACGACGAGCGGGGGCGGGCGGTGCACGTGGCGGTGAACGCCACGATGGACGTCGCCGCCGCCCGGCACGCCCTGCGTACCGCCGCCGAGGTTACCGGCGTCGACCGGTGGGCGGGGCTGCTTGCGCGGTTGCCCGCGTACCGGGTGGACGGGCGCGGGGCGCTGGCCGAGTGGGCCTGGCCCGGCTACCGCGGCGACGACGACCACCGGCACGTCAGCCACCTCTACCCGGTGTGGCCGCTGGACGAGATCAACCCGGACGACACCCCCGAGCTGGCCCGGGCCGCGCACCGCGCGTTGACGCTGCGCGGCGACGAGAACCTCTCCGCGCACGGCAGCCTGCACCGGGCGCTGGCCGCCGCCCGGCTGCACGACGGCGCGCTGACGGCCGTGAACCTGCTGAAGATCCTCGGCAACGACATGTTTTTCCGGTCCCTGATGAGCGCGCACAATCCGGGACTGGTGACGTACAACGCCGACGCCGCGCACGCCCTGCCGGCGGTGCTGATCGAGTCGCTGGTGCAGTCCCGACCGGGGCTGCTGCGGCTGCTGCCGGCCCCGCTGCCGGGCCTGGACGCCGGGGTGCTGCGCGGGGTCACCTGCCGGGGCCGCGTCGGCGTCG
Source organism: Micromonospora sp. CPCC 205546 (assembly GCF_036902715.1). Taxonomy (NCBI): domain Bacteria; kingdom Bacillati; phylum Actinomycetota; class Actinomycetes; order Micromonosporales; family Micromonosporaceae; genus Micromonospora; species Micromonospora sp. CPCC 205546. The sequence continues at coordinate 85,687 of NZ_JBAKHL010000016.1, read as the reverse complement.
AGGAGCTGTCCTGGTCGCCGGGGCGGGTGCGGGCCCGCCTGCTCTCCCCCGTCGCGCAGCGGCTGCGGGTGCGCAGTCCGTACGGCGAGCGGGACGTGGACCTCCGGGCGGCGACGCCGGTCGAGGTGGCCTTCGGCGCGCCGGAGCGACGGGCGGTGGCCGGACAGGGGTGATCTCGTGCGCCCGGCCACGTATGGGCGGGCGGCGCTCAGAGCGCGTCGGGCCGGTCGAGCGCCGGATGCCGTTCACCGGCGGCGGCGTGCCACACGGGGGCGTCCTCGGGCAGCGCGGTGTCGATGCGCAGCCGCGCCCACTCGTCGATCTCCGGCAGGTCGGCCGGGTCGAACCAGGCCACCTCGGTGGACTCGTCGTCGTTGACGCGCGGCTCGCCGCCCACCGCCCGGCAGCGGAACCAGACGTTGAGGTACTCGCAGGCGTCGCCGTTGGGGTAGACGACGCGGTGCGTGGCGAGGCCGGCGACCCGCTCGACGCGCACGTGCACGCCGGTCTCCTCGTACACCTCCCGCAGGACCGCGTCGGCGGGTTGCTCGCCGGGGTCGATGACGCCGGCGGGCACCGACCAGCGGCCGTTGTCGGCGCGCCGGGCCAGCAGCACCCGCCCGGTGTCGTCGCGCACGACCGCGCTGACCCCGGGCAGCAGGAGCAGGTCGTGTCCGACGTGGGCGCGCAGCCGGGCGACGTACGGGGAGATGGCCACGTCGGCCACGCTAGCCGGTGGTGTCGCGGTGCCGGCGACGCATCCCGGCGGCCAGTGGCGCGGCGTCCAGGTCGCCGGCGGCGATCCGGGCGGCGACGGTACGGCGCACGAGCCGGTCGGCCAGCGCCGGCGCGTGCCGGCCGAGGGCCAGCTCGAGGCACCCCCGCCGGGTGGTGGCCACGTCGCGCGGCGCCCTGCGGGCGGTGGCGGCGCGCAGGATCGCCGCGACGACCCCCTGCACCGGTTCCGGGCGGGACACGCCCCGCAGGGACAGCCCGGCGTCGGCGGTGCTGTCGTGGATGGGCGAGGCGACCATGCTCGGGTAGACGACGCTCACCCCGACGTGGGTGCCCACCTCGTGGCGCAGCGCGTCGGCGTAGGCGACCAGGGCCCGTTTGCTGACCCCGTACGCGGCGGCCAGGGGCAGCGGCATCAGGGCCATCCGGCTGGCCACGAAGACCACCCGGCCCCGGGCGGCCTCCAGGGCGGGCAGCGCGGCGGCGGTGGTCCGCCAGGCGGCGAGCAGGTTCACCTCCAGCTGTCGGCGCACCACCTCGTCGGGTGCCAGCTCGGCGGGGGCGGGGCCGCCGACACCGGCGTTGTTGACCAGCAGGTCCAGCCCGCCGAGGCGGTCCACGGCGGCGGCGACCGTGGGCGCCACGGCGGCGGGGTCGGTCAGGTCGCAGCCGAGCACCGGCACGGCGTCGGCGCGGCCCTCGACGTCGAGGGTGCCCGGCTCGCGGTCGACGCCGACGACCCGTGCCCCGGCGACGGTGAACGCGGCGCACAGGTGCCGGCCGAAGGTGCCGCTGGCCCCGGTGACCAGCACCCGGCGGCCCCGCAGCGCGCTCACGCCGTGGCCCCGGTGGCGCGGGCGCGGCGGGCGCCGGCGGCCAGTTCCCGCCTCAGCTCGGCCAGGTACGCGTCGAAGTCCACCCGCATCGCGGGTCGCCGCTGGCCCCAGCGGGCGGTGGCGGCGCGCAGCTCGGCCCGGCAGGCGGCGCGCTGTGCGTGCGGCTCGGGCAGGGCGTAGCGGCCCGACAGCTGCGCCGCGACCAGCTTGGCCTGGGCCTCGACCAGCGGGAACGCGGCGCCGGTGGACTGCATCAGCCCGACGAACGCCAGCCCGGGCACGTCGAGGTGGAACACGTGCCGGTACAGCGGCAGGGTGTCCGCCCCGTCGCCGAGCAGCGCGGGGTCGAGGAACCCGATCTCCACCCGGTAGCCGGTGCACCAGATCACCAGGTCGACCTCGTCGACGCGGCCGTCGGTGAAGGTGACGCGCCGGCCGTCGAAGCCGGCGATGCCGCGGCGGGGCTCGATCTCGCCGTGGGTGAGCCGCGACAGCAGCCCGTCGGAGAGCGTCGGGTGGTCCTGGAGGAAGCCGTGGGCGGGGGCGGGCAGGCCGTAGCGGGCGGGTGGGCCGACGGTCGCGGCGAGCAGGCGCTGGGTGATGCGCTGGCGCAGCCGCCACGGCAACCGTCGGGCCAGGGCGCCGTTGAGGGTGTCCGACGGGCGGCCCAGGAGGTGTTTCGGCACCACCCAGACGCCCCGGCGCAGCGACAGCAGGGTGCGCCGGGCCGCGTACGAGGAGTCCACGGCGATGTCCATGGCGGAGTTGCCGCCGCCGACGACCAGGACCCGCCGGCCGGCGAGCTGTTCGGGCCCCCGGTAGGCGTGGCTGTGCAGCTGCTCGGCGGTGCAGTCGCCCGCGGGGGCGGGGTCGGGTGGTTTCGGCGCCCGGTTGTGGCCGTTGGCGACGACGACGGCGTCGACGGTGACCTCGACGGCGCCGTCGGGTCCGTCGGCGTGCACCGTCCACCGGCCGTCGCCGGTGGGAGCGACGCGGTCGACGGTGTGCCGCAGCCGCACGGCGTCGTGCAGCCCGAAGCGGTCGGCGTAGTCGGTGAGCCAGCCGGCGACGCGGACGTGGTCGGGATAGTCCGGCCAGTGCGCCGGCATCGGGTGGTCGACGAACTCGGTGCGCGCCTTGCTGGTGTTCAGGTGCAGGGTCCGGTACGCGGGCGAGCCGGGCGCCCCGTACACCCACAGGCCGCCGACCCGCTCGGCCGCCTCGAAGGCGACGGCGGGCACGCCGACGTCGGCGAGGGCCTTGAGGGTGGCCAGTCCGGCCGCGCCCGCGCCGATGACCGCCACCTTCGGCTGCGCACCCATCGTCGACTCCTCACCGTTAATCCAACGTGCGTTGGATAATGGCCCGGTGCGCCTCGGCGCGTCAAGGCGTCGCCGGCCCGTACAACCCGTCGAGGAGGCGGTGCACGAACGCGCGGAACTCCCGCCGCTGCCGCGCCTGCGACCCCCCGCCGGCGGCCAGGGCCACCACGTGCCCGTGCACCGCCCACACCAGGCTGCGCACCGTCACGTGCGGCGCCGGCTCGACCAGCGCCCCGGCCGCCGCAGCGGCGGTGAGCAGGTCGGCGACGAGCCGGTACAGCGGGGCCGCGTACCGCTCGTCGAGCTCGGCGTGCCGCTGCGGCTCCAGCCAGCGGCGCAGCCACAACGCGGTGGTCTCCGGCCGGTCCTCCAGGAAGTCCACGAACACGTCCACCAGGTCGTGCAGCGCGCGGCGCACCTCGCCCGGCCCGCTGTCCAGCGCCTGCCGGGCGCGCCCGGCCGCCGCCTCGAGCACCTCCCGCTCGGCGGCGAAGACCCGGGCGAAGCAGGCGTCGTAGAGCTGCGCCTTCGTACCCGTGTGGTGCGAGACCGTGGCGACGTCCACGCCGGCGGCCGCCGCGACCTCCCGCAGCCCGACGGCGTCGAAGCCGCGCCGGGCGAACAGCGCGGTCGCGGCGGTGAGCACCACCTCGCGGGTGGCGCGGGTCTCCTCGCGGCGGGGCCGCCCGGGTCGGCGGCGGGGCATGGTCATGGCCGCCATTCTGCCCCTACAATCCAGCATCCGTTGGATTGCGGGCGGTGTGCCCGCCGAGGAGGCCGCCATGACCGGGCTCGACCAGCAGCAGGCCGGCACCGACACCACCGTCCTGCCCCGCGGGCCGTTGGTCGGCTTCGCCGCCGGCTCCCTCGGCATGGGCGTCTGGGTGACCGTCCCCGGTCTGCTGCTGCTCTACTTCCTCACCGACGTGCTGGCCGTCGCCCCCTGGCTGGCCGGCCTGGCGCTGCTGCTGCCGAAGGTCGCCGACGTGCTGCTGCACCCCTGGATCGGGCACCGCTGCGACGTCGAGCAGGCACGCCGGGGCGACCGGCGGCGACTGCTGCTGCTCGGCTGTGCCCTGCCGCTCGCCTTCGCCACGCTGTTCGCCGTGCCCGGCGGCCTCACCGGCGCCCCGGCCGCCGCCTGGGTGGCGCTCGCCTTCGTCGCCGGCAACCTGCTCTTCGCCGCCTACCAGGTCCCCTACCTGGCCACCCCGGCCGACCTGCGGATCGGCTACCACGAGCGGACCCGCCTGATGGCCTTCCGGATGGTGGTGCTGACCCTCGGCATCCTCGTCTCCGGGCTGCTGGCGCCCCTGCTGGCCGGCGGCGAGGACGCCACCCGCGCCGGCTACCAGCGGATGGGCGTGCTGCTGGCCGTCGGGATGCTGGCCGCGATGCTGCTCGGGGTGGCCGGCATCGCCCGGCTGCGCCGGGCCGCCGCCGCGGCACCGGCACCGCACGGCGGGGGCTGGCGGGGGCTGGCCGTGGCGCTGCGCGACCGGCAGTTCCGTTGGCTGGTCGCCGCGTACCTGGCCATGTCCACCACCACCCACCTGGTGCTGGCCGCGGTGCCCTACTACGCCGAGTACGAGCTGGGCCGCCCCGGGCTGACCACCGTGCTGGTGGCGGCCTTCGTCGCCCCGGCGCTGCTGGTCACCCCCGCCTGGCTGGTGGCGGCCCGTCGGGTCGGCAAGCAGCGGGCGCTGCTGGGCGCGCAGGGCGCCTTCGCGGCCGGCTCGCTGGTGCTCGCCGTCGGCCGTCCCGCGGGGCTGCCCGTGCTGGTGGCCGCCGTGGCGGTGCTCGGCGTCGCGTTCGCCGGCATGCAGCTGCTGCCGTTCTCGATGGTGCCCGACGTCATCCGTGCGGGCGGCGGCGCCGCCGGCACCTACACCGGGGTCTGGACCGCCACCGAGGCCACCGGCGCGGCGCTGGGCCCGTGGGCGTACTCGCTGTGCCTGGCGGCGGGCGGGTTCGTCGCCTCCACCGCCGGCGAGGGCGTCACGCAGCCCGACGGCGCGTTGGACGCGATCCGCTGGGGCTTCGGGTTGCTGCCCGCCGCGGCGATGCTCGTCGCGCTGCTGCTGCAACGCCGCTACACCCTGGACCGCACGGCCCGCACGGCCGGCTGAGCCACCAGGCGCCGCGCCGGGCCACCCCCGGCCCGGCAGTAGACTGCGCCCTCGATGGACGCCGAGCCCACCCCCGCCGAGACCCGCCCCTGCGCCCACTGCGGACGCCAGGTGCCGCAGCGCGTCGGCGCCGGCCGGCCGTTCCGCTACTGCCGCGACAACGACGGCGCCTGCCAACGGGCCTCGCGCAACAGCCGGATGCGGCACCGCAACGCCCCCGGCCTGCCCGGTCAGGTGGCCCGCACCTGGGAGGCGGTGGACCGGCTGGAGCAGGTCGCGGAGACCCTCGCCGACGCCCTGCACGCCGAGCTGTCCCCGGTCGGGGTGGAACGCCAGCTCGCGCAGGCCCGTGCCGACGCTGCGACGCAGGTCGCGGCGGCCCAGACCGAACGCGACGAGGCCCGCCGCGACGCCGAGGACGCCGCCGCGGCCGCCGTCCGGGCCCGCGAGGAGGCCCGATCCGCCGCCGCCGAACGCGACGCCGCCCACGACGAGGCCCGGCGCGCCGCCGAGCGGGCCACGACCGCGGTCGAACGCGCCGACCGGGCGGAGGCCGCCCGCGACGACGCCCGCCGGCAGGCCAGCGCCGCGGAGGCCCTGCGCACCCAGGCCGAACGCGACCGCGACACGGCCCGCCACGAGCTGCGTGCGCTACGCGTCGAGATCGACGCCGAACGCCGCCGCACCACCGAACTCACCGGCGAACGCGACGCCGCCCGCGCCGACGCCGACCGGGCGACGCGCGCCGCCACCGAGGCCCTCGACCGCGCGCAGCGCCTGCACGCCGAGGCCGAGCAGGCCCGCGAGCGTGCCGGACAGGCCCGCGCCGAGGCCGACGCCGCCCGCGCGACCGCCGCCGAGGCCGACACGGCGCGGCAGCGCGCCGAAGCCGCCCACCGGGACGCCGAGACCGCCCGGCGACACGCCGAGGCGACCGCCGAGCAGGCCCGCGTGGAGCTGGCAGATCTCGCCGGCCGGCACGACACGCTGCGCGCCGACCTGGCCGTCGCGCGCGAGGCCGCGAGCGCCGCCGAGGGTCGCGCCGCCGAGTTGACCGTACGGCTGCGCGCCGCCGAGACCGACCGCGACGAGGCGCAGCGGCGTACCGCCCAGCTGGCCGACCAGGTCAGCCACCTCGCCGCCGCCCTGGCCAATCTCGGCGCCCCCGGCCCCACCCGGCAGCCCACCTGAGCACCCCGGACGGCGAGGCAGGCCACGGCCGCCACCAGCACGATCAGGACCACGACCGGTGAACACACGAGCGCGACGGGGAGCACCGGGACCCAGATCCGCACGTCGCACCCGTACGGTCACCGACCGCGGCATCACGCGCGGCCCTCCAGTTCGGCGACCGCCTGCTGCGCGGTGATCTCGCCGCGGCGCAGCCGCTCGATGACGTCGGCCCGCGACGGCGCCGGATCGGTCTCGACGAAGTCGAGCATCCGCGCGATCCGGTTCAGTCGTGACTTGACCGTCGGGTAGCTCACCCCGAAGATCCGCTCCATCTCCTTGATGGAGCCGTGGCACCGCTTGGTTCCGGCGTGGCCCAGCACCCGCCCGGCTCATCCCATGGGCGACGACCTGGCAGACGCGTCGGTGGCGGCGTCGGCGTAGCGACGGGCCAGCCGCGCGAAGGCGTCCCGGAGCTCGGCCGGACCGACGACCTCGATGTCGACGTCGAAACGGCCGATGGAGGCGGCCAGACCGACCCACGACCACGAACCCAGGACGAGCCGGCAGCGGTGCGGGCCGAGCTCCTCGACGAGCGCGTCGTGCAGGTACTGGGACACCACCGCGGCCGGCAGGTCGAGGATCACCTCCCCACGGCAGGGCCAGCCGTCGGCGCCCCCGGAGCCCCGGAACCGGCTGGTCACGAAGGCCGCCACGTCACCCCCGGGCAGCTCACGCGGCGTGAACCGGGGTCCGGTGGGGGTACGCGGGCTGATCCGGTCGGCGCGGAAGGTGCGCCAGTCCCCGCGGTCGAGGTCCCACGCCACCAGGTACCAGCGTCCGCCCCACGTGACGAGGTGGTGCGGCTGCACCCGACGCGGCGCAGGCAGCCCACCGCCGTCGTCGGCCTCGGGTGGGGTCACGGGGGTGTAGTCGAAGCGCAGCACCTCGCGGGCGTGCACGGCGGCGCCGAGCGCCATGAGCACGCCGCTGTCGACCTGCCGGGCCGCTCGCGTCGGGGACCGCTCGACGGCGGTTACCTGGAGGATGTCGATGCGGTGGCGCAGCCGGGCGGGCATGACCTGCCGGACCGTGTGCAGTGCGCGTGCCGCGGCCTCCTCGATGCCGGCGCCGGCGGTGGTGGCGCTCTGCAGCGCGATGGCCAGCGCCACGGCCTGCTCGTCGTCGAACAGCAGCGGCGGCAGCTGCGCACCGGCGGCGAGGCGGTAGCCACCGTCGGGTCCCTTGACGGCTGCGATGGGATAGCCGAGCTCGCGCAGCCGCTCGACGTCGCGCCGTACGGTGCGCGCGCTCACGTCCAACCGCGCCGCCAGCAGCGTCCCCGGCCAGTCCCGGCGGGCCTGCAGCAGCGACAGCAACGCCAGCAGGCGCGCGGAAGTTTTCGGCATTCCCCCATGGTGCCCGCAGAAGCGGACACATCCTGTCCGCTTCGGCTGCGAACGTAGGTCACGTGCCTACCGACGACAAGAAGGACCCGAACGCCGTGACCGACACCGCCACCGCCACGCCCCCGTCGACCCTCGACCCCGAGCGGGCCGACCTGCTCGCCGCACTCTCGACCGCCCGATCCGCCCTGACCGGCGCCGTCCGCGGCCTCACCGACGAGCAGCTCGGCCAGCGCCCGACGGTCAGCGCGCTGTGCCTGGGCGGGCTGATCAAGCACGTCGCGGCCATGGAGCGGTCGTGGCTGCGTTTCGTGGTCGAGGGCCCCTCGGCCATGTCCTTCGACCTGCCCGACGGGGTCACCTGGGCCGACATCACGGCCGGCAGGGTCCGCGAGGTGCCGCGGTGGCTCGTCGAGCACGAGGCCGGCTTCCAGATGCTGCCCGGCGAGACCCTGGCCGGGATCCTCGCCCACTACGCGCAGGTCGCCGCCCGCACCGAGGAGACCGTCGCCGCCGTCGCCGACCTGTCGACGACCCACCCGCTGCCGCCGGCACCGTGGCACGAGGTGACGGGGGTGCTCAGCGTGCGCGGGGCGCTGATGCACGTCATCGCCGAGACCGCCCAGCACGCCGGGCACGCCGACATCCTGCGCGAGAGCCTCGACGGGCAGCGGGCCACCTGAACGCCCCGCGTCCCGGCCACCCGAGCGGGAGCCGCCCGAACCCGTCCCGTGGATCCGCAGGGAAGACGTGCACCGATGACCGTTCTCGACAGCCGGGCGCTCAACCGCGCCACCCTGGCCCGGCAGCTGCTGCTCGACCGCGCCGACGTGCCGGTCCTCGACGCCGTCGCGCACCTGGGCGGCCTGCAGGCGCAGGAACCACAGGAGCCGTTCGTCGGGCTCTGGTCCCGGGTGCGCGGGTTCGACCCGGCGGCGCTGTCGAACCTGCTGACCGGCCGGCGCGTGGTGCGGATGCACCTCATGCGCCGCACCGTGCACCTCGTCACCGCCGACGACGCACTGGCGTGGCGGGCCCGCCACGCCGGCATGCTGCGCCAGCGGGTACTCGGGGTCTACCGTCACGAGCTCGCCGGCGTGGACCTCGACGAACTCGCGACGGCGGGCCGGGAGGTGCTGGCCGACGGCGGGCCCCGCTCGATGACCGGGCTCGCGCGGGCGCTCGCCGACCGATGGCCGGCACCGGGACCGAGGGCGCTGGGCGAGATGCTGCTCGCCGCCCTCGTCCCGGTGGTGCAGCTGCCGCCACGCGGGCTGTGGCGCACGACCGCAGGCGTACGCAACGTGCTGCTCTCCTCGTGGCTGGGCCGCGAGATCGACCCGCCGGCCCCGGCGGGCGGCGATCCGGTCGGCGAGGCGCTGGTGCGCCGCTACCTGGCCGCGTTCGGACCGGCCGCGACGGCCGACGTGCGCGCCTGGTGCGGCCTCGCCGGGCTGCCCGCCGCGGTGGCGGCGATCCGCGACGAGCTGGTCGAGTTCCGCGACGAGCGGGGGCGGCGACTGTGGGACCTGCCCGACGCGCCGCGCCCCGACGCCGACACGCCCGCGCCGGTGCGGTTCCTGCCGGCGTTCGACAACGCGCTGCTCGGCTACGACGACCGCAGCCGCATCGTCGACGACGCCCACCGGGGCCTGTCGGTGGCCGGCGAGCGTGTCGTCCTGGTCGACGGCCGGGTCGCCGCCACGTGGAGCGGCACGGCCGACACCGTGACCGTCACCCCGCTGCGCCGCCTCTCCCGCGCCGAGCGCGCCGCCGTCACCGGGCAGGGACGGTCGCTGGCGTCGTTCCTCTCCGACGACGCCGGCGGACGCGTACGCATCGCCGCGTCCACGCACTGAGCACCGCACCGCCCGGGGCAGCGGGGAGACCCGTCACCGGGCCATGATGCGGGGGTGGGAAAGACACATGAGCGCATCGAGGGGCGGCTGCGCACCTTCGTCGAGGAGCAGCCGCTGTTCTTCACCGCCACGGCCCCGCTGTCGGGTGACGGCACCATCAACCTGTCGCCCAAGGGGCTGCGTGGCTCGTGGGCGGTGCTCGACGCGCACACCGTGGCCTACCTGGACTTCGCGGGCAGCAACGCCGAGACGATCGCGCACCTGCGGGAGAACGGGCGCATCACGCTCATGTGGTGCGCGTTCGAAGGGCCACCGAACATCGTGCGGGTGCACGGCCGCGGCGAGGCGGTGTTCCGCGACGACCCCCGCTGGGCCGAGCTGACGGGGCACTTCCCGGACATCGACACCAGCGTCCACGGCCTGCGGGCGATCATCGTCGTACGCGCCGAACTGATCCGCGACACCTGCGGCTACGCGGTGCCGTTCATGTCCTACGACGCCGACCGCGACCTGCACGCCCGGCGCTTCGCCCGCGAGGACGACGCGTCGCTGAGCGACTACTTCGCCGGCAAGGACCACGTGGCGCGCAGCATCGACGGGCTGCCGGGTCTGCCCCTGCCGCTGCCACCGACCCCGCCGGGCTGACCCGACCGCCGGCCCCGGCTCTGCCGGCGTCGCGTCCTCCTCGGGCGCAGAAGCGCGCTCCGGGCCCACGGGCGGCCACCGGCGCGTCACCGGCCATCGCTGTGACGGTTGCGGGCGCGGCGGCTACCATCGCCGGTGGCAGCGCAGACGCCGCGCCAGCGGCGGCCCGGCCCGGGGCGCCCCCGCCAGGCGGCTGACATGGCCGGCTGGCATGGCCGGCTACCCTTGTGCAGGCCCGCCCGGCATCCGGGCGGGGAATGGCCCGGCGGGAACGGACCGTTACACCGAGTACACCAGCACCACGAACGAGGGGAAGTCGATCATGGGCGAGCGTATGCTGCGCGGAAGCCGTCTGGGCGCGGTCAGCTACGAATCCGACCGCAACACGGAGCTCGCGCCGCGTCAGACCCGCGAGTACCTCTGCGCCAAGGGCCACCAGTTCGAGGTTCCGTTCGCCGTGGACGCCGAGGTCCCCATGACCTGGGAATGCAAGTTCGACGGCAGCGTGGCCCGACTGGTCGACGGCAACGAGCCGGAGCAGAAGAAGGCCAAGCCGCCGCGCACCCACTGGGACATGCTGCTGGAGCGGCGCTCCATCGCCGAGTTGGAGGACATCCTCGCCGAACGGCTGCAGGAGGTCCGCACCCGCCGCGGCCGCGCCTGAGCCGCACGGACGCCACGGCGCCTCAGTTGCGGCCCGGTTCGACGATCTCACCCTCGATGGCCCGACCCTCGTCGACGATCGTCGGCTCAGCCACCGGCGCCGTGTCCGCCGACTGCGGGGCACCCCGACGCACCCGCACCCGCCGCGGCCCGAAAAGGTCACCCGCGACCATCGACGACACCCGCCGCTCCGCGGCCCGCTGCACCCCGCTGCGGGCCAGCCGACGCACCGGCGGCACCAGCAACAACACCCCCACCAGGCCGCTGAGCAGGCCCGGCAACGCCAGCAGCAGCGCGCCCAGCAGCCCGACGAGACCGTCGGTGACCTGCCGCCCCGGCGGCTGACCGGCCTGCGCGGAGACCTTGAAGCCACGCCAGGCGCGCATCCCCTCCCGCCGCAGCAGCACCAGCCCCAACAGCGACAGCGCGAACACCGCCAGCAGCGCCGAGCCGAACCCGACGGCCCGCCCCACCACGACGAACACCACCAGTTCCAGCAGCACCGCCCCCAGCAGGGCCAACGGCACAAACCTCAGTCCTCGGCGCATCTCACCCCACTCACCATCCGCGGCGCCCCGGCACGACACACCCGCGCGGGCGCCGGCGCCCCGTCCAGCATGACACGCCGCCACTCAGGGCCAGCGCACCTGACCGGTGGGGGTACCGTGCAGGCCCCGCCGCACCGCCAACCGCCGATCCTGCACACCCCACGCGGTGATCCGCCACAACGCCTCCGCCACGATCAGCGGGCTCATCTTGCTGCTGCCGCGCTCCCGCTCCGCGAACGTGATCGGCACCTCCACGATGCGCGCCCCCGACCGGTGCGCCAGCCGCGACAGCTCCACCTGGAACGAGTAGCCCTGCGAGCAGACCGACTCCAGGTCGATCTCGTCCAGGGCCGCCAGCCGGTACACGCGGTAGCCACCGGTGGCGTCCGACAACGGCATGCCCAACGCCAGCCGCGCGTACAGGTTGCCGCAGCGCGACAACAGCAGCCGCCGCAGCGGCCAGTTCACCAACCGCGCCCCGCTGGTCCACCGCGAGCCGATCACCACGTCGGCGTCGCGGGCCGCCGACAGCAGCGCCGGCAGGTCCTCCGGGGCGTGCGAGCCGTCGGCGTCCATCTCCACCACCGCGTCGAAGCCACGCCGGCGTGCCCACGCGAACCCCGCCAGATAGGCCGCGCCCAGACCCTGCTTGCCCTCGCGGTGCAGCACGTGCACCCGCCGGTCCGCGCCGGCCAGGGCGTCGGCGAGCGCACCCGTGCCGTCCGGGCTGTTGTCGTCGGCGACCAGGACCTCCACCGCCGGCGCCGCCCGACGCACCCGCGCCACGATCCGCGCCACGTTGTCGGCCTCGTTGTAGGTCGGAATCACCACGAGCACCCGACCCACCCCCGGATGACCGGTGTCCGCTCGGGTGCCGGTCGTCTCGCCCACCGTCGCCCCCCTCCGCCGGCGTACCGGCTGGTGTCACCCGGCGTGGTGCCGGCGGCGCAGCACGGCCGCGCCGACCAGGGACCCCACGGCCAGGGCGGCCAGCGCCACCTCCGGCCACAGCCCGACCCGGGTGGCCAGCGTGCGCCCGTCGTCCAGCCGCAGCTGCCGCACCACGACCGCTCGGGTGTTGAACCCGGTGGCGTCGCTTACCCGCCCGTCCGGGGCAACGAACCCGGACACCCCGACCGTGGAGGCCATCAACGCCGCCCGCCCGTGCTCCACCGCCCGCAACCGCACCATGGCCAACTGCTGGCGCGCCTCCGCCACGTCGAACGTGGCGTTGTTGGTCTGCACCACCAGCAGCTGCGCCCCGCCCGTCACGGTGTCGCGCACCACCTCGTCGTAGGCGACCTCGAAGCAGATCACGTCGCCCAGCACCGCCACCCCCGTACGCAGCACCCCCGGCTCGCTACCCGGCACGAAATCGGCGCGCACCCGGTCGACCTGCGTGCTGACCATCCGGGCCAGATCACGCATCGGCACGTACTCGGCGAACGGCACCGGATGCCGCTTCGTGTACAGCTGCTCCAGGTCAGGGCCGCCCCCCGGCCGCCACAGGATCCCGGCGTTGCGGACCTGACCGTCGCCCGGACCGCGCAGCACGGCGCCGACCAGGATCGGGGCGCCGACCGCGTCGGCGGCCTGCGAGATGCGCGCCCCCGCGTCGGTGTCGCGCAGCGGGTCGATGTCGCTGGAGTTCTCCGGCCACACCACCAGGTCGGGTCGGGGCCGCACACCGGCCGCCACCTGCCCCGCCAGCTCGATCGTGGCGTCGACGTGGTTGTTCAGCACCGCCTGCCGCTGGGCGTTGAAGTCCAGGCCGAGCCGCGGCACGTTGCCCTGCACGATCGCCACCGTCACCGCGTCACCACCGCCCACGGCCGCCACCGGCACCAGCAGCCCCACCACGGGCACCGCGACCGCCGCGGCGCTCAGCGCCGCGATCGGCGCCAGCCGCCGCGGCGACTCCCACGCCCGCCACAGCGCCACACCCACCAGCCCACCGACCAACGCCACCGCGAACGTCACCAGCGGCGCGCCACCCAGCGCCGCCAACCGCAGCAGCGGCGAGTCGCCCTGGCTGAACGCCAGGCGCCCCCACGGGAACCCGCCGAACGGGGTGCGGTCGCGCAGCGCCTCCTGCCCCACCCACAACACCCCGGTCACCGCCGGCCAACTCCACCGCACCCGGTCCACCAGCGGCGACACGTACGCGCCCGCCGCGCCCAGCAGCGCCACGTAGCCGGCCTGCAGCAACGACAGCAACACCCACGGCAGGTAGCCGGTGTGCAGATTCGTCCAGCTCAGCAGCGGCGCGAACAACGCCACACCGGTCAGGAAACCCAACCCCGCGCCCGCGCGCATCCGACGGCGGTGCGTCGCCGCGGCCAGCAACGCCACCCCCAGCGGCGCCAGCGGCCACAGCCCGTACGGCGGAAACGCCGCCAGCAACGCCAGGCCGGCCACCACCGCCATCGGCACAGCCACCGGCAACGGCAACGCCCGCCCGGCAGGCAGCCGGCTGTCGTCCCCGGCCGGCGCCGGCGCAGTCCCCACGATCACGGGCCGAAGGCTACCCGCCCGCACCGCCGGCACCCCGCCCGGCGCTGCGATACGACCCGTCGCGGCCCGTCCGGGCGAATCCTGCCCCACCCGCGCGCAGAAGGGGACCCGAACACAAATCGGGGCGCGGCTCGCGCCGCGCCCCGATGCTCCCAGGCCCTTCCCGGCCGGTGGGGCGAGAATGAGCTGCGCCGACCTTCGGACCGACCCGACGCGGACTGGCTGTCCCCGCCTGGCCGTTGTCTACTGGCCGTGCACCTCACCCTGCCCGTACACCGGTAACCGCGGCCGGTTCGCGCCGCCCCGCCGACCCCCGCCCGCTGGACCTGGCCGCCGCGACGCACTGCTCACATGTCGCTCGGCCAGCGGACGAAGGGACGAAGCGAACAACAGCCGCTTCCCGTAGTAGGACTCAAAGACGGTACGGCGTAGACCCCCGCCGCTGTCAACCCACCCGGGCCTGTCGTGTGATGCACCACGGCGTGTCGCGTCGGCGAGTCTCAATGCGTGGCCAGGTGCCGACGCAGCAACGCCACCGCCGCCTCCGGATGCTCCGCCGCCAGCAGCCCACCGGCGGCCAGCACGTAGTCGACGTCGACCACCGGCCGGGCCGCGCGCGGCAACGCCCACCCACCGGCGTGGTCTGCCAGCACCGCACCCAGCACCCCCGCCGCGTCCGCGTCCGCCGCGTGCCGCAGCACCCCACCGGACCCCACCATCAGCCGCACGTCCCGCAGATCCCGGCCGGCCCGCTCACCCGTGGCCACCCCCCGCGCGTGCCGGCGCAGCGCCACCGTCGCCGCCAAGGTTGCGATCCGGGCATCCACCGCCCGGTCCGCGTCCCCCGACGGCAGGAACCCCGGATCGCCGGCGCGCGCCGCCGCCCCCGCCGCCAGAGCGTCGCGCTCCGCGTCGGACAGCAACCGCTCCTCGTCGGCCGCCCGCACCACCCCCGGCGCGCTCCACCGCATCCCCAGGTCCCCCTCGACCGTACGGGCCCGCCACAGCGACCCCGCCACCTCCCGCCCCGGCCCGGTGGCCCGCTCGTCCGGCGTGAGCACCGAATACACGTCGGTCGTGGCACCACCCACGTCCACCACCACCAGATCACCACCCAGGGTGTCGGCCAGCACCTCCACCCCCGTCAGCACCGCGTCGGGGGTGGCCGCCCGCACCAGCCGCGCGAACCGCGACCCCCGCGACAGCCGCTTCCCCCCGATCACGTGCCGCAGGAACACCTCCCGGATCGCCGCCCGCGCTGACGCCGGCGCCAGCACCCCGATGCGCGGCAGCACGTTGTCCGCCACCGTCACCGGCACCCCCGCCCCCACCAGCACGGCGTGCAGCTCGTCGCGGACCACCACGTTGCCGGCCAGCACCACCGGCACCCGCCAGCGCGCCCTCGCCAGCCGCGTCGCGTTGTGCGTCAACGTCTCGGCGTCACCACCGTCGGTGCCGCCCACCAACAGCACCACGTCCGGGCGGGCCGCCCGCAACGCCGCCAGGTCCGCCGCACCGAGACGACCCGCCGCCACGTGCACCACGTTCGCGCCCGCCGACAAACCCACCCGCCGCCCCGCCTGCGCGGTCACCAGAGGCTCGTAGCCGATCACCGCCAGACGCAACCCACCACCGGCCGACGAACACACGTACCACGGCGCCCCACCCGCCACCAGGCCGGCCGTGGCCGCCGCCACCGCCGCATCCAGGCCGTGCAGCACGTCCGTGCCCACCGTCGTCGGCGCCGAGGCCGCCGCCGCCAACGCGCCACCGTCGAGATCCACCACCGCCACCTTCGTGTACGTGGACCCCACGTCGGCGCAGACCGCGTACCTCACGCCACCGGCGGAACGACCACCGTGCCGGTCGCCGTGACCGCCACGATCGGCTCGGCGAGCACCTCCGCGGCCGACTCACCCCGATCCGGACGCCCCCGGCACACCACCGCCGCCACGAAGTCGATCGTGCGGCTACGCGTACCCACCCGGGTCACCGTCGCCGTCACCTCCAACACGTCACCCGCCCGCATCGCCGCCCGGAACTGCACATCCGAGTACGACGCGAACAACCCCTCGTCGCCGTCGGTACGGATACACACCTCCGTGGCCACGTCCCCGAACAACCCCAACGCGTACGCCCCGTCGACCAGGTTGCCCGCGTAGTGCGCGTGCGAATACGGCACGTACCGCCGGTGCACGACCCTCAGACCGACCCGCGAATCACTCATGCCTTCGCCTTCTTCTCCGTGATCAACGCGTGCACCAGGAAACTCGCCACCTCACCCGGGGTCGTCCCCCGGCCGAAGATCCGATCCACGCCCAACTCGCCGGCCATCGACTCGTCGAAACGCGGCCCACCCACGATCAGCAACGGCCGACGCCCCGCCGGCATCGCCTCCCGGAACGCCGCAGACATCTCCCGCGTGTTGTGCAGATGCGCGTCGCGCTGCGTCACCACCTGCGACACCAGCACCGCGTCCGCGCGCTCCACCCGCGCCGCCTCCACCAACTCCGGCACACTCACCTGCGCCCCCAGGTTCGTGACCTTCAACTCCCGGTAGTACTCCAGGCCCTTCTCACCGGCGATGCCCTTGACGTTGAGGATCGCGTCGATGCCGACCGTGTGCGCGTCCGTGCCGATGCACGCCCCCACCACCGACAACTTGCGCCGCAACCGCCGCTTCACCACCGCGTTGACCTCCTTGGCGCTCAGCAGCGGGAAGTCACGCTCCACCACCTGCACCGCCGACAGGTCCACCAGATGGTTCACCCGCCCGTACACCACGAAGAACGTGAACCCGTCGCTCATCGGCTTCGCGTGCACCAGCATCGCTGGATCGATGCCCATCTTGTTCGCCAGCTGCACCGCCGCGCCCTCGGCCCGCTTGTCGTGCGACACCGGCAACGTAAACGACACTTGCACCATGCCGTCACCCGTGGTGTCCCCGTACGGCCGGACGATCTTCTTCCCGGCGTCCCCGCCGGCCTCGACGGCGCTCACGCCCGTGCCACCTCTCCACCCGCCACCGCCGGCGCCTCCAGGATCTCCGTGGCCGGATTGAAGTAGTCCGCCTCGTGCGCGGCCACCCCCGCCAGCCCCTTGCCCCGATCCGCCGGCCGCTTCATGATCCCGAACGTGCCCTCGGCGATCGCCGACAGCAACGACTGCTCACCGATGCGCTCCAGCAGGTCGATCGCCTCACCCAGCACCCGGTTGGCCCGCTGCTGGATGAACCCGCCCGGTGCCGGCACGAAGTCCTCGTGCAACCCACCGGCCGCACCCAGCACGTAGCGCACGTTCTGCAGGGCGATGTCCCGGTCCGACAACCACGGCGTCACCACCGCCTCGGTCATCATCCCCACCAGCAGGATCCCCTGCCCCGTCATCGTCCCCACCAGGTTGAAGAACCCGTCCAGCAGGTTCCCGCGGAACACGTCACCGGTCATGTGCTTCGTCGGCGGCATCCACTTCAGCGGCGCGTCCGGGAACAACTCCCGCGCCAACAACGCGTGCGCCAACTCCAGCCGGAACGACTCCGGCACATCCGGATTGATCTCGAACGCGTGCCCCAGCCCCAACTGCCAGTCCGCCAACCCCGCCTCGTGCGCGAAGAACTCGTTGAGCAACTGCGACACCGTCACCGTGTGCGCCTCGTCCACCGCGTCCGCCGTGGTCAGGTAGTTGTCCTCACCGGTGTTGATGATGATCCCCGCCCGCGCGTGCACCTGCCGCGAGAACCGCTGGTCCACGAACGTACGGACCGGATTGATGTCACGGAACAGAATCCCGTACATCGAATCGTTCAACATCATGTCCAGCCGCTCCAGGCCGGCCAACGTCGCCATCTCCGGCATGCACAGACCCGACGCGTAGTTCGTCAACCGCACGTAACGGCCCAACTCCCGCGACGACTCGTCCAACGCCGCCCGCATCAACCGGAAGTTCTCCTGCGTCGCGTACGTGCCCGCGAAGCCCTCCCGCGTCGCCCCCTCCGGCACGTAGTCCAGCAACGACTGCCCCGTCGAGCGGATCACCGCGATGACGTCCGCACCCGCCCGCGCCGCCGCCTGCGCCTGCGGAATGTCCTCGTAGATGTCGCCCGTCGCCACGATCAGATAGATCCACGGCCGCTGCTTCGGATCCCCGAACCGCTTCACCAGCCGGTCGCGCTCCGCACGCCGCCGGTCGATCGCCCGCACACCCGCACCCACCGCCCTGCGCGCCGCCTTCCGCGCCGCCGTGGCCGCCTTCCTCGTCGGCACCTCGAACCGCACCGACCCCGCCGCCGCCTTCTGCGCCAGCAACGTCACGTCACCGATCTGCTCCCGGGCGAGCGCGTCGAACACCGGCAACGCCACCCCGTGCCCCAACCCCACGTCCGCGACCACCGCGTCCACGAGCCGGTTCACCCACGGAATACCGTCCGGATCGGCACCACCCACCCCGGCCAGCCGCAGCACCGCCCGCTCCACCGACACCGTCGTGTGGCTGCGCGCCAGATCCACCACCGGCTGCCCCGCCCGGCGCGCCAACTCCCGAGCCCGCGCCACCAGCCGCGGATCCAGATCAAGCTTGCCCGTCACACCGTCACCCCACCCTGCCCCGCGACGGCGCCACACGCCGTGCCGATGCATCGCTCGCTCACGAAGACCCTTCCTCGAAGATCACGTCACCGCGCAACACCGTGCGCCGACACACCGGCAGCGGCGTCGGATCCTGCGGACCGCGCGCCTCCGGATCCTGCGCCAACAGCACCGGCAACCCCCGGTCCACACCCGCCGGCGTCGACCACACCGCGAACGTCGCCGGCGCCCCCAACGCCAACACACCCTCGTTGTCCAGACGCACCGCCCGCCAGCCGCCCCGCGTGTGCGCCGCGAACGCCGCCCGCACACTCATCCGCTGCGCCGGACTGTGATGCCACACCGCCGCCCGCACCGAACCCCACGGATCCAACGGCGTCACCGGCGAATCCGAACCGAACGCCAACGCCACCCCGACCCCGTGCATCGCCCCCATCGGGTTCGACTCCAACGACCGCGCCAGGCCCAGCCGCGACTCGTACATCCGACCCGCACCACCCCACAACCGGTCGAACGCCGGCTGCATGCTCGCCACGATCCCGTACTCCACGAACCCCGCGATCAACCGCTTGTTCATGACCTCCGCATGCTCGACGCGGTGCCGCGCCGCCCGCACCCGATCCGTGCCCAGCTTCTCCGCCGCCCCCGCGAACCCCTCCAGCACCGTCGCGATCGCCGCGTCACCGATCGCGTGGAAGCCACCCTGCACACCGTGCGCCGCGCAGTCCAACAGATGCTCCCGCACCTGCTCCGCACTCAGGTAACCGTGCCCGCAACCCCCCTCACCGTCCAGGTAGTCCCGCGACACGTGCGCCGTACGCGACCCCAACGCCCCGTCGGCGAACAGGTCACCGCCGGCCCCCACCGCACCCAACTCCCGGGCCCGCGCCGCACCCAGCAGCTCACCCCAGTACCCGTACACCTCCGCCACACCGTCACCCGACAACGCCAACAGACCCGTGAAATCCTCCTCGTCGGAGATCTCCGGACCACCACACTCGTGCACCGCCGCGACACCCAACGACGCCGCATGCGCCAACGCCGCCCGCTGCGCCGCCACCCGCTGCGCCCGCGTCACCGACGCGAACGCCGCCGCCCGCACCACGTGGTGCGCGTCGCGCCGCAACCAACCCGACGCGTCGTACCCGGCCGCCGACACCACCCGCGGACACGCCGCCAGCATCGCCGCCGACACCAGCGCCGAATGGATCGACGCCTGCGACAGATACACCCGCCGGCCCCCGGCCGCCCGGTCCAGCACCACCGCGTCCGGCAGCTCCGGCACCGGCCAGCTCGACTCGTCCCAGCCGTGCCCCAGCACCACCGCGTCCGACGGCAACCCCGCCGCGAACCCCGCCACCGCGTCCAACAACTCCGCCGCCGACCGCACCCCCGACAGGTCCAGCCCCGACAACGCCAACCCCGTGTCCGTGGCGTGCACGTGCGCGTCCACGAACGCCGGCGTCACCAACGCTCCGTCCAGATCCACCACCCGATCGGCGGCCGGCGCGTCCGCGTCCACCCCCAACCAGGAGATCCTGCCGTCGGTGACCAGCAGAGCCGTCGCGCTCGGATCGGCCGGGCAGTGCAGCGTCCCGCCGCGGTACAGAGTCGAGGGGTTCGTCATGACCATCAGTCTGCCGCCAGACGCGCCTCGAACAATGCCCGCACCCCCGACTCCGAGCGCAGCAGACCCAACGCGAACTCCGCGTGCCCCGGCACGTACCCGTTCCCGACCAGCATCGTCACGTCCGCCGCCAGGCCCTCCGCCCCCAACGCCGCCGCCGCGAAACTCGTCGCCATCGAGAAGAACACCACCGTGCCACCATCCGCCGTCGCCAACACCGCACCGTGCTCACAGCCCGGCACGTCCACACAGACCACCGTCACGTCCGCCGGCGCCCCCAACGCCGTCGTCACCGCCGTCGACAACGCCACCGGATCCCGGGCATCGGCCAACGCCACCGCGTCCGCCAGACCCACCGCCGCCAGCGCGTCCCGCTCCGCCACCACCGGCACCACCCCGACCGTACGGGCGGCGCCCGCCCGCCGCGCCGCCGCCAGCGACAGCGACCCGCTCTTACCCGCGCCACCGATCACCGCCACCCGCACCGGCGTCGGGTCCCCCGCCCGCTCCCGCTCCGCCACGTACCGCGACACCACCCGCGCCGTCAGCGCCGGCGCCCCGCACACGTCCAGCACCGCCAGGGACAACTGCGCATCGAGATCCGCCGGCAGCACCGCCGCGATCGACCGGGCGAACAGGATCGCGTACCCGTCGCACGGCACCTGCTCGCTGCGTCCGTCCCAGCGGGCCAACCCGTCGAGGATCGTCAGCGGCGTCAGCGTCAGCGACACCAGCGTCGCCACCCGCTCCCCCGCCTTCAAACCCAGCGGGGAACGCCGCCCCGCCTCCTCCACCGTGCCGATCAGCATCCCGCCCGACCCGGTCACCGGGTTCTGCATCTTCCCCCGGGCGGACACGATCTCGAGCACCTCGGCGCGGACCGCGTCGCCGTCCCCGCCGTGCTTCTCCCACAACTGCCGGAAGCTCGCCGCGTCGAGGTTCAACCGCTCCACCCGGATGCGCACCTCGTTCGGCGCGATCTCCGGGCGCGCATCCAGCCGCCACGCGGCCTGCGGCAGCACCCCCGCCGGTTCCACGACGCGGTGCAGACCCACCGGTGACGTCACGCGACCTCCCCTGTCATGCCGCTCGAAGCCCTGACCAGGACTCGCGTAGCGGGAAAACTTACGGCAGACTAATTTCTTCGCCGGATATTTTCCAGTAGCCTTCGGGGTCGCTGATCAACCGCACACATCGAGGAGGGGCCGTGACCCAGACCCAACCGGTGGAGACCCTGTCCCCGCCCCGCCCGGCGCCGGTCGCGGTCCCCACCGCCGGACAGCCCTACGAATACCGCCGCGCGCCCCTCGTCGAACCCGACTGGACCCGCTTCCCCGGCTGGCGCCACATCACCCGTGACCAGTGGGAGAACGCGCAGTGGCAGCGCGTCAACTGCGTCAAGAACATCAAGCAGCTGCGCACCGTCCTCGGCGACGCGGTCGACGAGTCCTTCTACGCCGACCTCGAGGCCGACCAGAAGGCCCTGGCCACCATGTCCATGCTGGTGCCGCCGCAGATGATCAACACCATGGTCCCGTTCGCGCCGATGAGCACCGAGGCGTTCCTCGCCGACCCCGTCCGGCGCTACATGATCCCCGTCGCGTCCGACCGGCGCACCGACTGGCCCTCCCACCCGTACGCCAGCCGCGACTCCCTGCACGAACACGACATGTGGGTCGCCGAGGGCCTCACCCACCGCTACCCCACCAAGGTCCTCGCCGAACTGCTCTCCACCTGCCCGCAGTACTGCGGGCACTGCACCCGCATGGACCTCGTCGGCAACTCCACCCCCGCCGTCGACAAGCTCAAGCTCACCCTCAAGCCCGTCGACCGCTACGACGCCCACATCGGCTACCTCAAGGCCCACCCCGGCGTACGTGACGTCGTCGTCTCCGGCGGCGACGTGGCCAACGTGCCGTGGAAGAACCTCGAGTCCTACCTGATGCGGCTGCTGGAGATCGAGACGATCCGCGACATCCGGCTCGCCACCAAGGCCCTCATGGGCCTGCCCCAGCACTGGCTGCAGCCCGACGTCGTCGAGGGCCTCGAGCGGGTCGCCCGCACCGCCGCCCGGCGAGGCGTCAACCTCGCCATCCACACCCACGTCAACCACGCCCAGTCGCTCACCCCGCTGGTCGCCAGGGCCGCCCAGACCGCACTCGACGTCGGCGTACGCGACGTACGCAACCAGGGCGTGCTCATGCGCGGCGTCAACGCCACCGCGCCCGACCTGCTCGACCTCTGCTTCGCCCTCCAGGGCGAGGCGGGCATCCTGCCGTACTACTTCTACATGTGCGACATGATCCCCAACGCCGAACACTGGCGGGTCCCGGTCTGGCACGCCCAGCAGCTCCAGCACGACATCATGGGCTACCTGCCCGGCTACGCCACCCCCCGCATCGTCTGCGACGTCCCGTTCGTCGGCAAGCGCTGGGTGCACATGCTCACCGAGTACGACCGCGACCGCGGCATCTCGTACTGGACGAAGAACTACCGCACCTCCATCGAGTCCGCCGACGCCGAGGCGCTCAACAAGCGCTACGCCTACTACGACCCGATCGACACCCTGCCCGAGGCCGGGCAGCAGTGGTGGGCCGAACACCGCAACGACTGACCCCACCAGCGTCACGTCACCCCCGGAGCCGACCACCGGCCCGGGGGTGACGTGTCTTCCGGCCCCGCCCGGGCCGGCACGCTTTCCGGCGCGGGTGCCGCGCTGGGTCCATCGGGCGGCGTCGACCGCCTTCCGCTCCCCCTGCCCCGCGCTTTTTCGTGTCGGCGCCGGTTGCGTTCGTCCGGTGCGGCGGCCCACACACCCGCTAGGGCATCCTAGGACACTAGGTGAAGAGGGAAAGCCGATCGTCTGGTTGACTGGACGAATGGGAGAGATCCTGCTGATCCGGCATGGCGAGACCACCTGGAGCGCCAGCCGCCGGCACACGTCGTACACCGACCTCCAGCTCACCCCCGACGGCGAGCGGCAGGCCCGCGCCCTCGGCGGGTTCCTCGCCGGCCGGCGCTTCGCCGGCGTCCTCGCCAGTCCCCGCGCCCGGGCCCAGCACACCGCCCGGCTGGCCGGGCTCACCGTCACCGACACGCTCGACGACCTCGCCGAGTGGAACTACGGCGAGTACGAGGGGCGCACCACCGCCGCCATCAGCGACGACCACCCCAACTGGTCCATCTGGACCGACGGCTGCCCCGGCGGGGAGTCCCCGAACCAGGTCGGAGAACGCCTCGACCGGGTGCTCGCCCGGGTCCACCCGCTGCTCGACCGGGGCACCGTCGCCCTCGTCGGGCACGCCCACAGCCTGCGCGTGCTCGGCGCCCGCTGGGTCGGCCTGCCACCGTCGGCCGGCGGCCTGCTGCGGCTGGACACCGCCACCGTCAGCGTGCTCGGCCACGAGCACGGCCGACGGGTCATCCTGCGGTGGAACCAGCCGGTTCCCCCGACGCCCGCGAACGCGCCCGAGCGTGGGGCTCGGCACTGATCTTCGGCGGCCGGTTCTCGTAGGGCGTCGACAGCACCACCGTGGTGCGGGTGGTCACGTTCGCCGCCGTGCGGATCTCCTGCAGCAGCCGCTCCAGGTCGGCCGGGCTGGCCACCCGCACCAGCAAGAGGTAGAAGTCCTCCCCCGCCACCGAGTAGCACGAGTCGATCTCGGGCAGGTGGGCCAACCGCTCCGGCGCGTCGTCGGGCTGCGACGGGTCGAACGGACGGATCGCCACGAAGGCGGTCAGCGGCAGGTCGAGAGCCTCGAAGGAGACCCGGGCGGCGTACCCCTTGATCACGCCGCGCTGCTCCAGGCGACGCACCCGCTGGTGCACGGCGGAGACCGACAGGCCCACCTTCTCCGCCAGATCGGTGTACGACAGCCGACCGTCAGCGGTCAGCGCGGCGATGATGGCGCGGTCGATCTCCTCCACGGCGTGCAACCTACCGGGAAAACCGCTCCACGGCGACGACGCGTCCCGCCGGCGCAACTGCCACGCCGGCGGGACGACACCCGTCAGCCCTTCGCCAGGGCCCGGGAGATGACCAGCCGCTGGATCTGGTTGGTGCCCTCGACGATCTGCAGCACCTTGGCCTCCCGCATGTACCGCTCCACCGGGTGGTCGGCCACGTAGCCGGCGCCACCGAGCACCTGCACCGCGTCGGTGGTCACCCGCATCGCCACGTCCGTGGCGAAGAGCTTCGCCTTCGCCGCCTCGATCGAGTACGGCCGACCGGCGTCGCGCAGTCGGGCCGCGGCCAGCATCAACGCCCGGGCCGCGGAGATCTGGGTGGCCAGGTCGGCGAGCGTGAACCCCAGTCCCTGGAAGTCGATGATCGCCTTGCCGAACTGCTGACGCTCCCGGGCGTAGCCGACCGCGTAGTCGAGCGCCGCCTGGGCCAGCCCGACCGCGCAGGCCGCGATGCCGAGGCGCCCCGAGTCGAGGGCGGACATGGCGATGGTGAAGCCCGCCCCCTCCCCGCCGATCAGCCGCTCGGCCGGCACCCGGGCCGAGTCGAAGGCGATCTGCGCCACCGGGGAGGCGCGCAGCCCCATCGTCCGCTCGGCCGCCTGCGGCGCGATGCCCGGCGTGTCGCGGTCGGCCAGCAGGCAGGAGATGCCCTTCGGGCCGGGCCCGCCGGTGCGGCAGAAGATGTTGTAGAAGTCCGCCACCTGGGCGTGGGTGATCCACGCCTTCGTGCCGTCGACCACATAGGTCTCGCCCTCGCGCATGGCCCTCGTGGTCAGCGCGGCGGCGTCCGAGCCGCCCTGCGGCTCCGACAGGCAGTACGCCCCGAGCAGTTCCCCGCCGACCATGTCGGGCAGCAGCTTGCGCTGCTCGTCCGTGCCGAACTGCGCCAGCGGGTAGCAGGACAGGGTGTGCACGCTGACCGCCTCGGCGACCGCGAGCCAGCGGCTGGCCAGGATCTCCAGCACCTGCAGGTAGACCTCGTAGGGCTGGGCGGCTCCGCCGTGCTCCTCGGCGTACGGCAGGCCGAGCAGGCCGGCCCGCCCGAGGGTGCGCAGCACCTCCCGGGGGAACTCCGCGCGTTCCTCGAACCCGACGGCGCGCGGCGCGAGCTCCCGGTCGGCGAGTTCGGTGGCGAGGTCCAGCAGGTCGTGGGCCTCGTCGGTGGGCAGGATCCGGTCGACAGTCATAGCGCGATGAGCTCCGTGGGGGTGGTGTTGAGCCGTTGCACGCCGTCCGTGGTGCAGACGACGATGTCCTCGATGCGGGCGCCGTGGCGGCCCGCCAGGTAGATGCCGGGTTCGACGGAGAACGCCATCCCCGGCTCCAGGCGGCGGTCGTTGCCGGCCACCACGTAGGGCTCCTCGTGGCCCTCCAGGCCGATGCCGTGGCCGGTGCGGTGCAGGAACCGCGCGCCGAAGCCGGCGGCGGCGATCGGCTCGCGGGCCGCGGCGTCGACGTCCTCGGCGGTCACTCCGGGCCGGACGGCGGCCACCGCGGCCCGTTGGGCGGCGTGCAGCACCGCGTAGTAGTCGACGAACTCGGCCGGCGCCGGGGCGCCCGCGACGTAGGTGCGGGTGCAGTCGGAGCGGTAGCCCGAGGGCATCGTCCCGCCGATGTCCACGACGACCGGCTCGCCCGCGCCGATGGGCCGGTCGGAGGTGCCGTGGTGCGGGCTGGCGCCGTTCGGGCCGGCGGCGACGATCACGAAGTCCACGCTGACGTGCCCGGCGGCGCGGATCGCCGCGGCGATGTCGGCGCCCACCTCCGCCTCGGTGCGGCCCGGGCGCAGCCACTCCCCCATCCGCCGGTGCACGGCGTCGATGGCCGCACCCGCCTCGGCCAGCGCCGCGACCTCGGCCGGGGACTTACGCAGGCGCAGCTCGCGCAGCACCTCCGAGGCCAGCCGCTGGGCGGTGCCGGGCAGCGCCGCGCGCAGGACCAGGACCTGCTCGGCCCACATCCGGTCGGCCAGCCCGACCGCCGCCACCGGTCCGCCGAGCGCGGCGACGAGCAGCGGGTACGGGTCGGTGCCGTCGGCGTGCTCCACGATGCGTACGCCGGTGGCCGGCGCCGGGGACGCCTCGGCGGCCGGGCGCTCCAGGGCGGGCACGATCAGGGTGGCCTCGCCCTGCGCGGGCAGCACGAGGCAGGTGAGCCGCTCCCCTTCGTGGGCGTCGTAGCCGGTCAGGTAGCGCAGGTCGGCGCCGGGGGTGAGCAGCAGCGCGTCCAGGCCCGCGGCGGCGGTGGCACGCCGCGCGTCGGCAAGTCGCCGGGGCGGATACAGCTCGTCGGATCCCACGCGGTCAGCTTAACGGTCGTTCGGGCATCGCCCCAGCCCGCCCGGCACCGGGAAGCGTTCCCCAATGCATCGAACATCGTCGTTGACGCGACAGTTAACACTCCTTAGGATTTGGCTGCCTCGAGGATGTCCACCCCCGTCCCGCCCGTACGCCCGCACCCGGCGCCCGATCGTCCCGTGCCGCCCGGCGCGGGCGGCACGGCCGCCGCTACCCGCCCACGGGAAGGCCCCGATGCCCTCATCGCTGCCCCGCCTCCGGTCGGCCCTCGCCGCCGGCCTGCTCACCCTGGCCACCGCCGCCGCCACCCTCGCCCTGGTCCCCGCCCCCGCGCAGGCCGCCGTGCTGCCCAACGGCTTCCGCAGCGTCGGCTACCTGCCGTCCTGGAGCGGCGACGTCAACGCCGTGCAGTACGGCAAGCTCACCCACGTCAACTACGCGTTCGTGCTGCCCAACGGCGACGGCAGCCTCCGCCCGGTGGAGAACCCGGCCAAGCTCTCCCAGCTGGTCTCGCGCGGTCACGCCAGCAACGTCAAGGTCTCGATCGCGATCGGCGGTTGGAACAACGGCGACGACTCCGCCTTCGAGGCGCTCGCCGCCAACCCCGGCAGCCGCACCACGTTCGTCAACAACGTCGTCAACTTCGTCAACCAGTACAACCTCGACGGCGTCGACATGGACTGGGAGTACCCGGACCCGGGCGCCTCGGCCACCAACTACACCGCGCTGATGCAGCAGCTGGCCGGCGCCCTGCACAGCCGGGGCAAGCTGCTCACCGCCGCCGTGGTCTCCGAGGGCTGGTACGCCGAGGGCGTGCAGCCGGCCGTGTTCGGCCACGTCGACTGGCTCAACATCATGGCGTACGACGGCGGCAGCCCGCACGCCAACTACGACTGGTCGGTCAACGCCGTCAACTTCTGGAAGTCCCGGGGTCTGCCCGCCCGCAAGGCGGTGCTCGGCGTGCCGTTCTACAGCCGGCCCGGCTACCACACCTACGCCTCGCTGGTCGCCATGGACCCGGCCAACGCCAACCGCGACTGCACCACCGTCGGCGGGACCCAGCAGTGCTACAACGGCATCCCCACCGTCAGGCGCAAGACCCAGTGGGCCATGGCCAACGCCGGCGGCATCATGAACTGGGAACTCAGCCAGGACACCACCGGGGCCACCTCCCTGGTGAGCGCCATCTACGACACCGCCACCGGCGGCAGCACCCCGCCGCCCGTCGGGCGCACCGGCCCGATCACCGGGATCGGCGGCAAGTGCGTGGACGTGGCGGCCGCCTCCACGGCCAACGGCACCGCCGTGCAGCTCTACACCTGCAACGGCACCAACGCCCAGAGTTGGACGGTGGGCACCGACGGCACGCTGCGCGCCCTCGGCAAGTGCGCCGACGTGACCAGCGCCTCCACCGCCAACGGCGCCAAGGTGCAGCTGTGGGACTGCAACGGCACCGGGGCACAGGTCTGGCAGGCCCAGTCCAACGGCACGCTGCGCAACCCGGCGTCCAACAGGTGTCTGGACGCCACCGACAACAGCTCCGCCGACGGCACCCGGCTGCAGATCTGGGACTGCTTCGGCGGCGCCAACCAGGTCTGGCGACTGCCCGCCTGATCCGGCACGGGCCCCGTCTCCGCCTCGGCGGGGCGGGGCCTCTGCGCCCGCCGGTGGCCCCTCGTCAGGCCGTGGCCCCTCGCCGGCGCCGCGACCCCGCCGTCGGCAGGCGCACGCTCACCCGCCGACTCCGTCCGGGTCCATCGGCAGCGCGGCGGCGATCCGGCGGACCCGGTGCGCGTGGGTCAGCACGTCCACGCTGTCGACGTACTGGTCGACCGCCCCGATCGGCGCGCGTCCGCGCAGCGCCGGGTCGGCGGTGGCGGCCCGCAGCGCGGCGGCGACCCGATCGGCGCCCAGGACCAGGAACGGCCGCCCGTGAAACGGCCGGGGCCGGGCGCGCACCGGGGCCACCAGGCCGGTGGCGTCGGTCCAGGCCGCGACCGCCGCCAGCGCCCGGACCAGACCGGCCTCCCGGGTCCGCCAGTCGCCGGGGCCCAGCGCGTCGGCCAGGGCCGCGACGACGGGCGCCGCGTCGGGCAGCCGGGCGAACAGCGTGCCCAGCCACTTGTCGTACGGGGGCCAGCGGCGGTGCAGCAGCAGGCCGAGCCGCATCAGGTCCCGGGCCAGCCCGGCGGTGACCACCCGGCTGCCGAGGTCGTCGCCGCTCTCGGCGCATCGCCCGGGCAGGTGCTCGGCCTGGGCGACACGCGTCCACGCGGCGGCGAGCACGTGCCGCCACACGTCGTCCGGATACCAGGCCAGCGCCGCCCGTGCCCCGGTCAGCGCGCCGTCGAGGCCGTCGTGGAAGACCGCGCCGCCGGTCACCTCGGCCAGCCGCTGCGTGGGCGTGGCCAGCCAGTCCGCCGTGCCGACGCCGGCGGCGGGATCGAAGCCCAACCGGTCGCGCCACCAGCCGCCCAGCTCGTGGATCGTGACGCCGTGGCGGCTGCCCGCCCGGTCGGCGACCCCCAGCCTGCCCACCCCGCTGAACCGGGTCGGCCACCCGAGGAACTCCGTCGGGAGGTCGGCGTCCAGCGTCGCGCCCACGGCCGGGATCCGGGCCGCGTCGGCCGCGGCGACGAAGAGCTGCCCCCGCGGCCCCCAGTCGTGGTCGGTGGAGCGCGGGGTGTCCAGGCCGAGCAGCTCCGAGCCGCCGTCGAGCAGGCCGGCCGCGTAGCGCAGGCCGGGATGGCGGCGGCGCAGGATCGGGGCGAGCACCTCGTCATGGAACCGGCGGCCCAACGTCAGGCCCGCAACGAACGTCACACCGGCAAGTCTGCGCCGCGGGCGGCGGGCCCGCAGCCCGGTTTCGCCGCCGCCCGCCGTACCCGCCGATAGGCTGGCGCGGACGGGTCGCCGACGGAGAGGACACACCGCCGTGGCACCGACGGACCGGGAGCGCGCCGCGACCCGACGCCGGCGGCTGCTCTGGGCGGGCGTCCTCGCGGTGGCGGGCCTGGCGCTGCTGGTGGTCGGCCTGACGCTCGCCGACGGCGCGACGGCCTGGATCGAGGTGGCGGTCGCGATCGTGCTGCTGTTCATCAGCTACGGCGTGCAGTACGTGGTGCGGCGTGAGACGTTGCACGCCGACGACGAGCGGCCCTGAGCGCCGCGCCGTACCGCCGATCGTCGGTGGGGTGTGCCAGGCTGTCGGGCGTGGCACAGCGACCCCCCATCCTGCTCATCGACGCGCCCAGCCTCTACTTCCGGGCCTACTTCGGCATCCCCGAGTCGGCCGCCCGGGCCGCCGACGGCAGCCCCGTCAACGCGGTGCGCGGCTTCCTCGACATGCTGGCGAGCCTGATCCGCACCCGCCGGCCCGACCGGATGGTCTGCGCGATGGACCACGACTGGCGGCCCGACTGGCGGGTGGCCCTGCTGCCGTCCTACAAGGCGCACCGGGTGGCCCCCGAGGGCGGCGAGGTGGTGCCCGACACGCTCAGCCCGCAGGTCCCGCTGATCCTGGAGGTGCTCGACGCCGTCGGGATCACCCACGTCGGCGCGACCGGCTACGAGGCCGACGACGTGCTCGGCACCCTCTCGGTGACCCAGCCGGCGCCGGTCGAGGTGGTCTCCGGTGACCGGGACCTGTTCCAGCTCGTCGACGACACCCGCCCCGTGCGCCTGCTCTACGTCGGGCGGGGCGTGGCCAAGCTCGACGACTGCGACGACGCCGCCGTGCGCGCCCGCTACGGCGTGCCGGCGGACCGGTACGCCGACTTCGCCGCCCTGCGGGGCGACCCCAGTGACGGGCTGCCCGGCGTGGCGGGTGTGGGCGAGAAGACGGCCGCCCGGCTGGTCGAGCGCTACGGCGACATCCCCGCCATCCTGGCCGCCCTGGACGAGCCGGGCTCCGGCTTCGCCCCCGGGCTGCGCACCAGGCTCGCCGCCGCGCGGGACTACCTCGCCGTCGCGCCCAAGGTGGTCCGGGTCGCCCTCGACGTGCCGCTGCCCGCGCTGGCCACCGAGCTGCCGAGCGCCCCCGCCGATCCGGACCGGCTGCTGGAACTGGCCGGCGAGTGGAACCTGGCCGGCTCCGCACGTCGCCTGGTCGACGCCCTCGCCCAGCGGTCCTGACACCGTCCGCCGGGCCGGGGTTCGACGGACGGCGCCGACCCGCTGGACGCCTCAGCGCGGCGGGGCGTTCCGGCGGGTCGGGAACGGGGTGCCCGGCCGGCCGAGCGTGGACCGGGCCCGCAGGCCCACCGGGTCCGGCTCCGCCGCAGGCACCGCCGCCGGCTCCTGGTTGCGCAGCGTGTCGACGTACGCCGCAGCGGCCCGGTCCTCGTCGGTGGGGGCGGCGAGCAGCGCGTAGACCAGCCCGACCACCCCGAACACCACCGCGAGGATGATCGGCACCAGCAGGGTGCTGACGCCGGCACCGGTCACCTCGCCCTGCCGGGCGTGCGCGTGCACCGACATGGCGCTCATCCCGGTGAAGTGCATGCCGTTGACCGCGACGCCCATCAGCAGGGCCGCGCCGACGATCGCCAGCCCCCGCCGGACGGTCACCGCGAGCCAGAGCGCCACGGTGGCCGCGACCACCGCGATCACGATCGACAGCACCACGCGGGTCATGTCGTACTCGATGCGGCCGTTGAGCCGCATGGCGGCCATGCCGGTGTAGTGCATCGCGGCGACGCCGGCACCGGTGAACAGGCCCCCGGCGAGCAGTCGCACGGCGGAGAACCGGCCGGTTCCGACGATGGCGAGGCCGATGCCGACCGCGATCACGGCGATCAGCGCGCTGGCCACGGTGATCGGCACGTCGTAGCGGATCCGGGTGCCCTCGACGGCGAAGCCGAGCATCGCCATGAAGTGCATGGTCCAGATGGCGGTGCCGCCGATGGCCCAGGCCGCCAGGGTCCCCCACCAGGCACGCTGGCCCGCGCTACCCGCCGTACGGATGCGGCTGGCGCAGATCAGGCCGAGGGCCGAGCCCAGCACCGACAGCGCGTAGCTGAGCGCGGGGGTGATCCACCCGTACTCAAAGTGATTGATTTCCGCCATGGCGGGCTTCCCCCAGATCGACTACCGGCGCGTAGCGTCGCGCCGCAGCAATGATCAGGGATGCCCTCAGCAGGCACAACGGCACCCCCCGGCCAATTCAGGGGGTGCCGTCGCAGTGACTGTGCGATGCGTCGATCTCGATGCATGACTACGTTCAGTGACGGTCAGGCCGGGGTGTGGTAGGCCAGCACGCCGCGGTTCACGGCGCCGATCGCCTGCCGGGCCGTGGACCTGAGCTCCGTCGACGCGCCGCCGGAGTCGGCGAGCTGGCCGAGCAGGTCGACGACCTGCCGGGCCCACCGGACGAAGTCGCCGGCCGGCATCTCGCCGTCGATCTCGTGGCCGCTGCCGAGGACCTTCGCCAGCGCCTCCCCCCGCGCCCAGCGGTAGACCGGCCAGGCGAAGCCGAGGTCGGGCTCGCGGGTGACGGTGAGGCCGCGGGCCGCCTCGTCGGCCTCGATCTCGCTCCACAGCTTGAGCGTCTCGTCGACGGCGTCCGCCACGGGCCCGCGCGGCAGCGACGCCCGCTCGTCGACGTCGCGGCGGGCCTCGAAGACCACCACGGAAACCGCCGCGGCCAGCTCGGCCGGGGAGAGCCCGTCCCAGACCCCGCGTCGCAGGCACTCGGCGACCAGCAGGTCCGCCTCGGTCCAGATCCGGCCGAGCATCCGGCCGGCGTCGGTCACCGTGCCGTCGGGCGTCAGGTAGCCCCGGCCCGTCAGCAGCGCCACGATCCGGTCGAACGTGCGGGCCAGCGAGCCGGTCCGGCCGGCCACCCGCTGCCGCAGCTCCTCGGTGTCCTTCTCCAGGCGGCGGCGCCGCTCCGCCCAGCGGGCGTGCTCCTCCCGGTCGGGGCAGGCGTGGCAGGGGTGCCGCCGCAGCTCGGTGCGGAGCTGGCTGAGCTGGTGATCGTCGCCCGCCGCCTGCCGGGACCGCCCGCCGCGACGGCCGCCGTGCCGGTCCAGCCCCGTGCCGCTGACCTCGGCGGCCAGGTCGCGCCGGGCCGCCGGGGAGCGGTGGTTGAAGTGCTTCGGCACCCGGATGCGCGCCAGCACCTCGGCCGGGGCAGTGAAGTCGCCGGGGCTGACCCGGCCCGCCCAGCGATCCTGGGTGAGCACCAGCGGTCGGGGCTCGGCGAAGCCGCCGGTGGCCGGGTCGAGCACGACGGCCAGGCCGGCTCGCCGGCCCGACGGCACCCGGATCACGTCGCCGATCCGCAGCCGCTCCAGCGAGGCCACCGCGGCGGCCTTGCGCTGGCTCTGCCCCTGCCGGGCGATGGCCCGCTCCCGGTCGGCGATCGCCACTCGCAGCGCGAAGTACTCCTCGAAGTCGCCGTGGTGGCAGGCCGCCTCCGCGCCGTACGCCTCGATGGTCTCGGTGTTGCGCTGCACCTGGCGCGCGAGGCCGACCACCGAACGGTCCGCCTGGAACTGGGCGAACGAGGACTCCAGCAGCGCGCGGGCCGGCTCCGCACCGACGGTGCCGACCAGGTTGACCGCCATGTTGTACGACGGCCGGAAGCTGGAGCGCAGCGGGTAGGTGCGGGTGGAGGCGAGACCGGCCACGTGCCGGGGGTCGGTCTCCGGGGACCAGACGACGACGGCGTGGCCCTCGACGTCGATGCCGCGCCGGCCGGCGCGGCCGGTGAGCTGGGTGTATTCCCCCGGCGTCAGGTCGACGTGCGCCTCGCCGTTGTACTTGACCAGGCGCTCCAGCACGACGCAACGGGCCGGCATGTTGATGCCCAGGGCGAGCGTCTCGGTGGCGAAGACCGCCTTGACCAGGCCCCGGACGAAGAGCTCCTCGACGACCTCCTTGAACACCGGCAGCATGCCGGCGTGGTGGGCGGCGAGGCCGCGCTCCAGCCCGTCGAGCCACTCCCAGTAGCCGAGGACGGTCAGGTCCTCACCGGGGATGGCGGTGACCCGCGACTCGACGACCCGGCGGATCTCCGCCCGCTCCTCGGCCGAGGTCAGCCGCAGGCCCGCGGCCAGGCACTGCTGCACGGCGGCGGCGCAGCCGGCGCGGCTGAAGATGAAGAGGATGGCCGGCAGCAGCCCCTCCCGGTCGAGCCGGTCGACGATGTCGGGGCGCATCGGGCCACGCCAGCGCGGCCCGCGTCGGCCGGCGCCGGGGCCGGCGCTGCGGCCCTCGCCCAGCTCCAGCCGGCGCATCGTGTCGCGGGTGTAGCGCAGCAGCTCGGGGTGCACGTCGTGCTTGCGGGCGGCGTCGGCGTCGTGGAACAGGTCGAACATCCGCTTGCCGACCAGCATGTGCTGCCACAGCGGCACCGGACGGTGCTCGCTGACCACCACGGTCGTCTCGCCGCGCACGGTGACCAGCCAGTCGGCGAACTCCTCGGCGTTGGACACGGTGGCCGACAGGGAGACCAGGGTGACCGAGGCGGGCAGGTGGATGATCACCTCTTCCCACACCCCGCCGCGGAACCGGTCGGCGAGGTAGTGCACCTCGTCCATCACCACGTACGCCAGGCCGTCGAGGGTGGCCGAGCCGGCGTAGAGCATGTTGCGCAGCACCTCGGTGGTCATCACCACCACCGGTGCGTCTCCGTTGATGGCGTTGTCGCCGGTGAGCAGCCCGACCTGCTCGGCGCCGTAGCGGTCGACCAGGTCGTGGTACTTCTGGTTCGACAGAGCCTTGATCGGGGTGGTGTAGAAGCACTTGCGCCTGCGGGGCGCGGGCTCCGCGTCGCCCGTCGCGGGAGCGTCGCCGGTGGGCGCGTCGCCGCTGACGGTGGCGGTGACGGTGGCGGTGACGGTGGCGGGCGTCGGCGTGCCGCGCAGCGCCAGGTGCACGGCGAACTCGCCGACCACCGTCTTGCCGGCGCCGGTCGGGGCGCAGACCAGCACGCCGCTGCCCCGTTCCAACGCCTGGCAGGCCTCGCGTTGGAAGTCGTCGAGGTCGAACCCCAGATCGAGGGCGAACTCGTTGAGTGCCGGAAACTGTGAGGCCTGCGCGGCCCGGCGGCGGGACGCCGCGTACCGCTCGGCGGGGCTCGACATGCCTCCAAGATTAATGCGTGCCGCCGACAGCCACCGGACAAGACCGACCGGCGAGGGCGTCCCAGGCGGTCGGTAGGGTGCACGACGTGCCGGATCATGCCGAACCGCCCCACGTCTCGCGCGGTGCCGACGACGCCGTCGACCCGGGCCCGTCCCGTCGGCCGGTGGAGGCGGTCCTGCTCGACTTCCACGGCACCCTCGCCCAGGTGGAGGAGCCCCGGGAGTGGGTGCTCGCCGCCGCGGCCGCCTGCGGGGTGTCCCTCGAGCGGATGCGGGCCACCGCGCTGGCCGACCGGCTGCTGACCGCCGGTCGCGCCGGCGGGCCGCTGCCGGCCCGGGTGCCG
Organism: Micromonospora sp. CPCC 205546; assembly: GCF_036902715.1. Classification (NCBI taxonomy): domain Bacteria; kingdom Bacillati; phylum Actinomycetota; class Actinomycetes; order Micromonosporales; family Micromonosporaceae; genus Micromonospora; species Micromonospora sp. CPCC 205546. The sequence goes on along the minus strand of NZ_JBAKHL010000016.1, from coordinate 50,953 downwards.
CCCCGGCTGAGCGAGCTGTGGGCCGACCGGGACCTCTACCCGCACGCCCACCGGGGCGCCTACACGGGGCTCGCCGAGACCGTGGACGCGGGCATCGAGGGCTTCGCCGAGGCGCTCTACGAACGGGTGCTGGTGCCCGAGGGATGGGTGCCCTACCCCGACACCGCCCCGACCCTGGCCGCGCTGCGGGCGGGAGGCGTCCGGGTGGCCGTGGTCAGCAACATCGGCTTCGACATCCGGCCGCACTTCGAGGCCTGGGGGCTGGCCGGCCTGGTCGACGCGTTCGTGCTGTCGTACGAGGTGGGGCGCTGCAAGCCGGACCCGGGGATCTTCCTGCGCGCCTGCGGGATGCTCGGCGTCGACCCGGAGCGGACCCTGATGGTGGGCGACACCCCGGCCGACGCCGGGGCCGTCGCGGCCGGGTGCGCGGTGCTGGTGCTGCCGGCCGCCGAGGCGGGTCGGGCCAACGGTTTGGGTGCCGTGCTGGACCTGGCCGGGGTCGAGAATCAGAGCTAACCACCGCCCGACAGCGCCGTTAACACCACACGCTAACGCGAAGACGTTATCGTCGCTGCCATGATCACCGAGACGTCACCCCGGGACCGTATCGTCCGGGCCGCCGCCGCGCTGCTCGCCGAGGGCGGCCGGGAGGCGGTCTCCACCCGCGCGGTCAGCCGGGCGGCCGGGGTGCAGGCACCCACGATCTACCGCCAGTTCGGCGACATGCGGGGCCTGCTGGACGCGGCCGCCAGCTACGGTTTCGCCGCCTTCCTGCACGGGCAGGCGACGGCCGACCCCGCCGGCGACCCGGTCGACGACCTGCGCCGGGGCTGGGACCTGCACGTCGGCTTCGGCGTGGCCAACCCGGCGTTCCACGCCCTCATGTACGCCGACCCGCATCCCGGCGAGACCCCGACCGCGGCCCGGGTCGCGGCCGACATCCTGCGTCAGCTCGTGCACCGGGTGGCCGAGGCGGGCCGGCTGCGTACGGGCGTCGACGAGGCGACAGAGATGCTGCACGCCAGCTCCTGCGGGGTCACCCTCACCCTGATCCGGACCCCACCGCCGCGACGCGACCCGGCCCTGTCGACCCGCACCCGCGAGGCGATGCTCGCCGCCCTGGTCACCGACTCCGCCGCCGCCCGGGCCACCTCCCGCACCGACCGCCCGGTCCGGCACGCGGTGGCGCTGCGCGCCGCCCTCGACACCCTCGCCACCGACCTCACCACCGCCGAACGCACCCTGCTCGCCGAATGGCTCGACCGCATAACCCGCACCCCCTCCTGACCCACCCCACCCCCGTGGCGTCGATCATGGACTTCTGGTGCCGGTTCTGCCCGCTTACACGACTTGTGCGGGGCACCACAACTGCATGATCGACGCCGAGGGCGGGGGTCAGCGGAGGAGGTGCAGGGCGGCGGGGGCGGCGGTTGCGGTCAGCGGGAGGGGCAGGGAGCGCTCGCCGTCGGCGTACGTGGTGATGCCCTCGGCGCCCAGCTCGACGGTGCGGGCCCGGTAGCTGCGCACCAGCGGGTGGGTCACGTGGGTACCCCGGTAGATGCGCGGCTTGACCCGCATCAGGGTGCGCCGGTCGAACCGGCCGCCCACCACCACGTCGAGCAGGCCGTCGGTCGGGTCCGCGTCCGGGCAGATCCGCATGCCGCCGCCGTAGCTGGCGCAGTTGCCCACCGCCACCAGCACGGCGTCGACCTCGTGCGACACCCCGTCGAGGCGCAGCGTGTAGCGGCGCGGGCGCAGCCGGGCCAGCTCCACCAGGATCGCCAGGTCGTAGCGGCGCGGACCGCTCGGCCAGCGCATCCGGTTGGCACGCTCGTTCACGATCGCGTCGAAGCCGGCGGCGAGCACCGCCCCGTACCAACGCTGTGTGCCGTCGGCCCCCGTCATCCGGGCCAGGTCCACGCGGCGGGTGCGGCCGTCGCGCAGCGCCGCCGCGATGACGTCGGCGGCGGCCAGCGGGTCCACCGGGAAGCCGGTGTCGGCGGCGAAGTCGTTGCCGGTGCCTGCGGGCACCGGGCCGAACGGGACGGAGGTGCCGGCGACTGCCTGCAGCGCGCGGTGCACGGTGCCGTCGCCCCCGACCGCGACCAGGGCCGACGCGCCGTCGTCGACCGCGGCGCGGCAGGCCACCTCGGCCTCGTCGGCGGTACGCGCACGCAACAGCCGTACCGGCCGGCCGGCGGCCGCGAGCCGGTGCAGCACCTGCGGCAGCAGTCCTCGGTGCCGGCCCCGACCGGCGACCGGGTTGGCCAGCACGGCGACGGGCCCGTCACCGGTGACGGAGGGGTGATCGTCTGCGGTCACGGCGAGCACCGTACCGCCCCCGGCCGGGGTGGGCGCACCGCCCGCCCCGCGACGGTGGGGCACACATGGCGCACCGCACACCTCGGGCGCAACTGACTTTTGTCATGGCCGACCGTGCGGCACGCATCCGTCGTCATGACTGAACGCACTGGAACCGCCATGGCCCGAACGGACAGACTCATATCCGTCAGCAGGTCGAAGGCATCGACCGAACAGCGGAGGGAGTGGTCACGGTGGACGAGCGCTACGACAGCTACTGCGCCGCCGACCGGCTCTTCTACGACTCCCTCGGCAGCGCGGTCGAGCAGCCGACGTTCGCGGCGGCGCAGCGACCCGTCCCCGACGGCTGGCGCTCCGAGCCGCTGGACGACTGGCTGATCTACGCCCCCGAGGGCGGCACGCTGCCCCAGCAGGGCTGGAAGATCCACGTGTCGGCGACGCTCGACAACGCGGAGCGGGTGCTGGACACCGTCTGGGACTACTGCGTCCCGCGTGGACTGTCCTTCAAGTTCCTCCGCGGCCCGCGCACCCTGCTGATGCGCAACTCCAAGTACGCCTCCCGGGCGGCCAGCGGCAAGTTCGTCACCGTCTACCCCCGCGACGACGCGGAGCTCGAGCTGGTCTGCAAGGAGCTCGACGAGCTGCTCGCCGGCGAGCCCGGCCCGTACATCCTCAGCGACCTGCGCCACGGCGCCGGCCCGGTGCACGTGCGCTACGGCGGCTTCGCCGCCCGCTACTGCCACTCCCCCGACGGCCAGGTGGTCCCGGCGATCGAGGACGACACGGGCACGCTCGTGCCCGACCGTCGCGACCCGGTGTTCCACGTCCCGTCCTGGGTGACGCTGCCCGACTTCCTCGGCCCGCACCTGGCCGCCCGCAACGCCACCAGCACCGACGAGGTGCCGTACCGCGTCGAGAAGGTCATCCACTTCTCCAACGGCGGCGGCCTCTACGTCGGCCGGGACGTGCGCACCGACACCCAGGTCGTGCTGAAGGAGGCCCGGCCGCACGCCGGCCTCGACGCCGACGGCAACGACGCCGTCGCCCGGCTGGCCCGGGAGGCCGACGCGCTGCGCCGGCTCGCCGACCTGCCGCAGGTGCCCCGGGTGCACGACGAGTTCGCCCTCGGCGAGCACCGGTTCCTCGCGCTGGAGTTCATCGAGGGCCGCTCGCTCAACAAGGTCCTGGTCGACCGGTACCCGCTGATCGACGCCGACGCCACGGACGCCGACCGCGCCGACTACACCCGGTGGGCGCTGGACGTGCACCGGCAGGTCGAGCAGGTCGTCACGGCGATCCACGACCGCGGCCTGGTCTACGGCGACCTGCACCTGTTCAACGTCATGGTCCGCCCGGACGACCGGATCGCGCTGGTCGACTTCGAGGTCGCCGCGCCGATCGACGGCCACCGCCGGCCAGGTCTGCGCAACCAGGGCTTCGCCGCCCCCCGGGACCGCACCGGGCCCGCCGTCGACCGGTACGCCCTGGCCTGCCTGCGGCTGGCGCTGTTCCTGCCGCTGACCCAGCTCGTCCGGCTCGGACCGGACAAGGCCGCGCACCTCGCCGACGTGATCGCCGACCACTTCCCGGTGCCGAGGGAACTGCTCGACGACGCCGTACGGGAGATCACCGGCGCGCCCCCGACCGACGCCGAGCCGGCGCGCGACCTCACCGTCGACGTCGGACCGGCCCACCGCGACCGGCTCGCCCGGGCGATCCTCGCCAGCGCGACACCCGAGCGGGACGACCGGCTCTTCCCCGGCGACATCGAGCAGTTCCGCAGCGGCGGGCTCAACCTCGCCCACGGCGCCGCCGGCGTCCTGTACGCCCTGCACGTCAGCGGCGCCGGGCGGTGGCCGGAACACGAGCAGTGGCTGGTCCGCCATGCCACGACACCCGCCTCCGGCACCCGGTTGGGCTTCTACGACGGCCTGCACGGCGTCGCGTACGCCCTGGAGGCGCTCGGCCGCCGGCAGGACGCCCTCGACGTGCTCGACATCTGCCTGCGCCAGCCGCTGGACGGCCTCGACCACAGCCTCTCGGGCGGCCTGTCCGGCATCGCGCTCAACCTGGCCGAGCTGGCCGGGCGCACCGGCGAGACGGCCCTGCGCGACGCGGCCTGGCGGGCCGCCGAGCGGGTGGTCGACCAGCTCGCCGACGACCCCGGGCCGGACATCAGCGGCGGACGCAACCCGTACGCCGGACTGCTGCGCGGCCGGACCGGACCCGCGCTGCTGATGGTGCGGCTGCACGAGCTGACCGGCGAGCAGGCGCTGCTGGGGCACGCCGCCACGGCCCTGCGTCAGGACCTGCGCCGCTGCGTGGTACGCCCCGACGGCGCGCTGGAGGTCAACGAGGGCTGGCGCACCATGCCCTACCTCGGCCAGGGCAGCGTCGGCATCGGGCTGGTGCTCGACGAGTACCTGCGCCACCGCGCCGACGAGCGGTTCGCCGAGGCCAGCGCCGGCGTACGCCGTGCCGCCCGGTCCCCGTTCTACGCGCAGTCCGGCCTCTTCGCAGGGCGGGCCGGGATCGTGGCCTACCTGGCGGCGTACCCCGACGATCCGCAGCGGTGCCGCGAACGCGACGCCCAGGTGGCCCGGCTGGCCTGGCACGCCCTGCCCTACCGCGACGGCACCGCCTTCCCGGGCGAGCAGCTGCTGCGGCTGTCCATGGACCTCGGCACCGGCACCGCCGGCGTGCTGCTGGTGCTGGCCGCCGCGCGGCCCGACGCCCCGGTGAGCCTGCCGTTCCTCGCGCCCCTGGCGGGCGCCCCCGACTCCCTCGCCTCGGCGAGGGCGACCGATCCGACCGACCAGCACGGAAGGAGGTGACACGACATGGCGCTTCTCGACCTCCAGGGCATGGAGATGGCCCCCGCCGACCGTACCGGCGGTGGCAGCCGGGCGAGCCTGCTGCTCTGCGGCGACAGCTCGCTGTCCGTCACGACCTGCAACTGATCCGTTCGCCTTCACCGGCGACTTCAGGGCAAGACCACCTGACCGACCAGCACAGAAGGAGATGACTCGACATGGCGCTTCTCGACCTCCAGGGCATGGAGATGGCCCCCGCCGACCGTACCGGCGGTGGCAGCCGGGCGAGCCTGCTGCTCTGCGGCGACAGCTCGCTGTCCGTCACGACCTGCAACTGATCGGATCGTCACGCGAGGCCCTGGGCGGATGGACGTGTCCGCCCAGGGCCGCACGTCTTCTGCGGGAGGGCCAATGCGGACGCCGACCGGCTCCGACCAGCTGCTGCGGCGGGTGGTCCGCGACGGCGGCGGCTGGACGGTCCTGCTCGGCACGGTGGCGCTCACCGGCGCCGCCGCCGAACTCGCCCTGCCGGCCGCGCTCGGGCTCGCGGTCGACGCCGCCGTCACCGGCGACGGCGGCACCTGGTGGCCGGCCGCCGCCTGCGGCCTGATCGCCGTTCTCATGGCCACCGACATCCTCGGCGACGTGGCCAGCGGATACGGCGCGGCCCGGGCCACCGCACGGCTGCGCCGGCGCCTGCTGCGTCACCTGTTCGCCTGCGACGTGCGCACCGTCCGCCGCCATCCGGTGGGCGACCTGGTCGGCCGGCTCGTCGGGCAGGCCGCCGACGCCGGGCAGGCCGGCACCGCCGTGGTGCTGGGCGTCGTCGCGCTGCTGCCCCCGGCCGGCAGCGTCGTGGCGCTCACCCTGCTGGAACCGCTGCTCGGCGTCACCCTTCTCGCCGGTCTGGTCCTGCTCACCCTGCTCATGCGCGCCTTCGTCGCCGACGCCTCCGCCGCCGTCGCCGGCTACCAGCGGGTGCTGGGCGACATCGCCGGCCGACTGCTCGAGGCGCTGGGCGGGGCCCGCACCATCGCCGCCGCGGCGACCGCCGACCGGGAACGCGACCGGGTGCTGGCGGCCCTGCCGGAGCTGCGTGGGTACGGCCTGCTGAGCTGGCGGCTGCTGGCCAGGGCCAGCGCCCGCACCGCCGCCGTCGGACCGCTGCTCCAGGTGGCCGTCGTGGCCGTCGGCGGGTACGCGCTGACCGTCGGCTGGCTCACCCCCGGCCAGCTCGTCGCCGCCGTGCAGTACGCGGCCCTCGGCGCCGGGCTCGGCGCGGTGCTGGCCACGCTGAACCGGCTGGTGCGCAGCCGCGCGGCGGCCAGCCGGATCGCCGAACCGCTGGCCCACCCGGTACGCCCCGAGGGCTCCGAGCCGCTGCCGCCCGGTCAGGGCGAACTGCGGCTGCGTGGGGTCGGCGTGCGCGCCGAGGACGGGCGGATGGTCCTCGACGGAATAGACCTGACCGTCCCGGCGGGCGCCACGGTGGCCGTCGTCGGGCGCTCCGGCTCCGGCAAGTCGACCCTCGCCGCGGTGGCCGGCCGGCTGCACGACCCGGACGCCGGCGAGGTGCTGCTGGACGGGGTGCCGCTGCGCCGGCTCGGCCCGCCGGCGCTGCGCCGGGCCGTCGGCCACGCCTTCGACCGGCCCGTCCTGGTCGGCGAGACGGTGCACGACGCGATCGGGCTCGGGCTGCCCGCCGGATCGGCGCGACCGCCCGCCGACGCCGCCCCGGCCACCCCCGCGGTGCTGGCCGCCACGCGGGCCGCGCAGGTCGCCGACGTCGTCGCCCGGCTGCCCGAGGGCTTCCGCACCCCGCTGACGGACGCGCCGTTCTCCGGCGGCGAGACACAGCGCCTCGGGCTGGCCCGCGCGTTCCCCGCCGAGCGGCTGCTCGTCCTCGACGACGCCACCTCCAGCCTGGACACCGCCACCGAACACCGGATCGCCCGGGCGGTCACGGCCGGCGCCGGCGGGCGTACCCGGCTCGTGGTGACCCACCGGGTGACGACGGCGGCCGCGGCGGACCTGGTGGCGTGGCTCGACGACGGGCGGCTGCGGGCCGTGGCGCCGCACCGGCGGCTCTGGGCCGACCCGGCCTACCGGGCGGTCTTCGCGCCCGGCGGGGACGCCCGATGAGCGGCCCGGGCGTACGCCGGACCACCTGGGCGGCGCTGCGGGCCCGCCGTCGGGCGCTGGGCCGGCTGGCCGCCTGGTCGGCGGTCGAGGCCCTGCCGGCGCTGCTCGGCGGGGTGTTCGTGGCGCGTGCCGTGGACCGGGGCTTCCTGGCCGGCCAGTTCGGCACCGGCCTGGCCTGGCTGGCCGGGCTCGCGGCGGCCGTGCTGGTGGGCGCGGCGGCCGCCGGCCAGGTGTACCGCAGCCTGGGGGCCGTGGTGGAGCCGTTCCGCGACGAGCTGGCCACCCGGGTGGTGTGGGGGGCGCTTCGCGACGCCACCCGGGCTGGCGGCCGGGCGGACAGCGCCACCGTCGCCCGGCTGACCCACCAGGTCGAGGTGGTCCGGGACACCTTCGGCGGGCTGGTGCTGGTGGTCCGCGGGTTCCTGTTCACCGCCGGGGCGGCGCTGCTCGGCCTGCTCGCCCTGGCCCCGCCGCTGGCGGGCGCGGTGGCCGCCCCGCTGGTGGTCGGCCTGGTCGTGTTCGGGGCGTCGTTGCCGGCGATGGTGGCGCACCAGCGGGCGCAGGTGACCGCCGGCGAGCGGCTCGGCCGGGCGGCCGCGGCGGCGCTGGCCGGGCATCGCGACGTCGTCGCCTGCGGCGCACAGGAGCGCGTCGTGTCCGACGTGGACCGCCGGGTCACGGCGCAGGCGGACGCGGAGCGGACGCTGGCCCGCATGGCGGCGCTGCGCAGCCTCAGCCTCGGGGTGGGCGGCTGGCTGCCCGTGGCGGTGCTGCTGCTGGCCGCGCCGTGGCTCGTCCGGCAGGGGCTGAGCGCCGGGGCCGTGCTGGGCGCGCTGGTCTACGTCACCACCGGCCTGCAACCCGCCCTGCACGCGGTGGTGCAGGGCGTCGGCGGCGGCGGCCTGCGCTACGCCGTCACCCTGGGCCGGATCCTGCGCACCAGCCCGCCCCCGGCTCCCGGCCCCCGCCCGAGCACCACCGAGGCCGCGGCCTGCGACGTCGCCCCCCTGCCGACCCAGGTCCCCGCCACGCCGCCACGCCGCGCCGCAGCCCCGGCGGGCGGCACCCGCCCGGCGCCGGACGCCGCCGGCCCGCCGGCGGTCGCCCTGCGCGGACTGACCTTCCGGTACGGTCCGCACGCCCGCCCCGTCCTGGCGGACCTCACCCTGACGGTGACGGCCGGCGAACACGTGGCGGTGGTGGGGCCGAGCGGCGCCGGCAAGTCCACCCTGGCCGCGCTTGTCGCCGGGCTGGTACCGCCGGAGTCGGGCACGGTGCACCTGGCCGGCGTGCCGGTCGCCGGCACGGCCCCGGAGGCGCTGGCCCGGCTGCGGGTGCTGGTGCCGCAGGAGGCGTACGTGCGCAGCGGCACCGTCGGCGACAACCTGCGCTACCTGTACCCCGACGTCGACGACGCGACGGTCCTGGCCGCGGTGCGCGCCCTCGGCGCCGATCCCCTGGTGTCCCGCCTCGGCGGCCTCGACGCCGAGGTCGACCCCACCGCCCTCTCCGCCGGGGAGCGCCAGCTCGTCGCCGCGGTCCGGGCCTACCTGGCTCCCGCGCCGCTGGTGATCCTCGACGAGGCGACCTGTCACCTCGACCCGACCCTGGAGGCGACCGTCGAGCACGCCTTCGCCCGCCGACCGGGCACCCTGGTGGTGATCGCGCACCGGATCAGCTCGGCGACCCGGGCGCGCCGGGTGCTGGTGTTCGACGGCGACCGACCGCTCGTGGGCACCCACGACGACCTGCTGACCCGCTCGCCCATCTACCGCGAGCTGGTCGGGCACTGGGAGGACCCGGTGCCCGCGGCCCGCGTGCCGCTCGGTCGGCCCTGACCATCGGCCGCCAATGGGCGGCCGTCAGATCCAGCCGGCCTCGCGGGCGACGCGCACCGCCTCCACCCTGGTGCGCGCGCCCGCCTTGCGGGCGATCCTGCCGAGGTGGTTGCGCACGGTCCCGGGTGCCAGACCGAGCGCCCGGGCGACCTCCACGACCGGCGCGCCGGCCGCGGTCAGGTCGAGGATCTCCGTCTCCCGCGAGGTGAGTGGGCTGTCCCGGCTCAGCGCCGCCATCACCAGGTCGGCGTCGACCACCGACTCGCGCCGCGCCAACCGCCGGATGCCGTCCAGCACCCGGTGCGGGGAGACGTCGCTGCCGAGGATCCCGACGGTGCGCCCCGGCGCGAAGACCCGGTGCAGGCTGCAGGCCCGACGGCGGTCGGCCAGCACCAGCAACGGGCACTGCCCCGGCACGCCCGTGTCGCCGATGAGATCGAGGTCCACGACCGCGACATCGGGACGCCGCGTCCGGACCGCGGGCGGCAGGGCGTCGCCCCGGTCCAGTTCCGCCACCACGCTGATGTCCGCCTCGGCGGCGAGGACGAGCGACAGAGCGCCACGGACCAGGGCACCGTCGAGAGCGAGCAACGTGCGGATCACCATTGACCCTCCGGAGCATCGTCAGGTAGATCACGGACCGTCAGAATTCAAACACGCAGTGATGGATTTCGCTCGGCGAGCGGCCGCCTCCGTCCGGCGTGGACACGCGGGCAGGCGATGGCGGCACCCGGACGCGCTACATCCAGCCGGCGCGGCGGGCGCGCCACACCGCCTCCATCCGGTTGCGAGCGCCGGTCTTGCGCATGATGGCCGACAGGTGGTTGCGCACCGTCCCGTGCGCCAGATAGAGCCGGTGGGCGATCTCCTTGAGCGGCACGCCCTCCGCGGCCACGCGCAGCACCTCCACCTCCCGACGCGTCAACGGGCTCGACGCGGGGCGCAGCGCCGTCACGGCGGCGTCGGCGTCGATGACCTTTCCCCCGGCTGCCACTTCGCGTACGGCGTCGACCAGCGCCTCCAGGGAGGCGTCCTTGCCGACCAGCCCCCGAACGCCGGCTGCCAGCAGGTCCCCGACGATGCTCTGGCTCCACCGCCGGCCCATGGCCAGCACGGCGGTGTCGGGCGCCGCCCTGGTGATCCGGGCGACGGCCTCGACCGGGTGCGGGGCGTCCGGCGCCAGGTCCACCAGCACCACGTCAGGGCGGTGCCGACGCACCAGCGCCGGCAACTCGGACACTCCGGTCACCTCGGCGACGACCTCGATGTCGTCCTCGCTGGACAGGGCCGCGCACAGCGCGGTGCGCAGCAGGCCCATCTCCTCAACAACCACGACGCGGATCAACGCGTAGCTCCGATCTGGGGGGTGGGGGGCGACGACGGGTCCCGTTGACGGGACTGTGCGGGCCGGCCGGACGTGAGGACGGGTACGGCTCGCGACAGGTCGACGACCGACGATCAGGAAAAACGTGTGGCCTGGCTCCGGGCGACCGGCGGAACGGGCCGGACGGTCGCCGTGGACCTACCTGGGACTCAGCCGGGGCGGGCACTCACCCCGGAAGACTCGTCAGCCGAAGCGGGCAGCGGCCCGCCGGCGGCCAGCGGCACGGGCGACGGGTCGGCGGGCTGGCCGGGCGGCGCCGGGGCGCCGGCGGTGGCCACGCACCGGGAACGGCTCGTCGGACACGCCACGCGGGCGACGCCGCCCCCGCCCGGCACGGCGACGCGCGGCCCGCGTCGCCGGGGCGGGCGGGGGGCCTCCGGCGCGGTGACGGGCGGACGACGGAACCTCGGGCGACGCACTGGACAGCGACCTCCCTCGTCGGACACGTCGACACATCGTAAAGATCTGCTTACCCGATCGCAGCTCATGGATGCCTGGTGACGGATTGCCGACTGGGTGCTGACGGCGGGCGCGAGGTGCGCTACGTGCGGTCGTGGCGCCGCCACGCCGGGCGCGCGAGGCGGAGGCGCTGCGGGAGACCACCGTCGACGGCGACGAGCCCTCCGGTGAAGGAGGGCTCGTCCGACGTGTGAGAGGTGGACGACCGGCCGGTCAGGTCATGTCGTCGTAGCGGCGGTCGATCGGCGCGGGCGCGGCGACCGGCTCCGGGGCCGTGACCGGCGCGCTGGCGTCCACCCGCTGCCCGGCCTCCACCGGCTCGGGGTCGAACTCCAGCGGCGACACCTCGTCGTCGCCGATGCCGGCGTAGACCTCCTTGCCGCGTCCCCTGCGCTTGTCGTTGAGGAACGCGACACCGACCGCCGCGAAGTAGAGCGCGCAGAGACAGAGCGCCAGCGCGGTCATCCCGAACGGGTCGGGGGTCGGCGTGACCACGGCGGAGAACGCGAAGAACACGAACACCGCGATCCGCCACCAGCTGAGCAGCCGCTTCGCGCTGGCGATGCCGACGAAGTTCAGCATCAACACCAGCAGCGGAAACTCGAACGCCACTCCGAACAGCAGGATCAGGTTGGTGACGAACGAGATGTAGCGGGTGACCTCGAGGTTCGTGGCGATGTCGTCGCCGGAGATGTTGAGCAGGAACTCCAGGCCCTTGGTCGTGACGAAGAACGCCAGCAGGGCACCCGCCGCGAACAGCGGCGCGGCCAGCGCGGTGAAGACGTACGCGTAGCGCCGCTCTTTCCGGTGCAGGCCGGGCGCGATGAACGCCCAGAGCTGGTAGAGCCAGACCGGGGCCGCGATGATCAAGCCCACCCAGAGCCCGATCTTCAGGTTGAGCAGGAAGACGTCCGCGACACCGAGCTGCACGAACTTGCACTTGCCGCTGGCGATGTCGATCGACGCCGGCAGGTCACAGTACGGCTTCGAGAGCAGGATCCGGACCGGCCCGGCGAGCCAGATGCCGAAGCCGAAGCCGACCAGGATCGCCAGGGACGCCTTGAACAGACGGTTGCGCAGCTCGCGGATGTGCTCGACGAGCGTCATCGAGCCGTCGGCGGCCCGCTCGAAGTTGCTCGGGCCGCGCTTCTTGAGGGCGAAGGCCACGGGTCTCGGGCCCTTCGGTCAGTTGTCGCGGACGCGCTGCGCCGGGTCGTTGACCGGGGGTGCGTACGGCTGCTGCTGCGGGGCGACGTGCGGCTGCGGCCCGGCAGGCGGCGGCGCGTACGCCTGGCCCTGGACGGTCTGCGGCGGGAGCGGCTGGTAGCCGGACTGCGCGTCGGCCTTGTCGGCGAGGTCGCGGTCGTCGTCGTGCAGGCTCTTGGTCTCGGCCTTGATGATCCGCAGCGACCGGCCCAGCGAACGAGCCGCGTCGGGGAGCCGCTTCGCGCCGAAGAGCAGGATCAGCACGACCACGAGTACGGCGATGTGCCACGGCTTGAGGGCACCCATGGGAAGCTCCAGTCGCTCTGTGTCGTCGTGAGGGGTGTACCGCAGCCCATCGTACGTCCGCCGACGGCCGCTGCCACCCGCCGGGTGGTGGTGGTTCGTCCCGGCCGGTGAAGTCTTGACCAACGCGGGACGTCCCGTCAACCGTCTGTCGAAGGATCGTTCCTGCGTACAACGGCACCGGTTCGCGCAGGAACCGGGCACCGATCGCTCAGCCGCCGCGTTTCGCCTTGATCACGGCCATCCGCCGCTGGGTGGTGTCGAGCTGCTCCTGGAGGGCCTCCGCCCGCGCCTGGAGGGTCTCGGCGGTCTCCCGCAGCGCCTCCGCCTCACCCGCCCGGCGCTGCAGCGCCACGGCCGCACGGCGCAGCCGGGGCAGCCGCGCCAGCACCGGCCGCAGGGCCAGGACGAACACGACGAGCGCGAACAGCACCACCGCGAGCACGATCCACTTCACCACGCCGGCCAGCCTACTGGGTGCCCACGCTCAGCGCCGGGTCGGCCGGGGCCGCCGTCCGCGGCGCGTCCGCCGCGCGGGCGACAGCCGGCACCGGTGCGGAGTACGCGTCGAGGGCGGCGACCGCCGCGGCCCCCACCTGCTCGGCCAGCTCGGCCGGGGCGACCACGGTCACGCCCGGGCCCAGCCCCAGCACGAACCGGCGGGCCCAGCCCAGGTCGGTGACGCGCAGCGAGACCAGCCAGTCGTCGCCGTCGCCGGCCTCGACCCGCTCGCACGGGTAGTACTCGGTCAGCCACCGCTCGCCCCGGCCGATCCGCAGGGTGATCAGCGGCAGGTCCGGCGACGGGCGGAAGACGCCCTCGCTGAGGTCGTGCGGGCGGGCCTGCGGCGGCACGACGGCCCGCTCCGCCAGCTCGGTGACGGCGTCGATGCGGTCGGCCCGGAACAGCCGCACCGCCTCGACCCGCCGGCACCACGCCTCCACGTACGCCCGCCCGCCGACCATCAGCATCCGCAGCGGGTCGACGACCCGGTCGGTGGTCTCGTCCCGCGCGGCCGTGTAGTAGGTGATGCGCAGCGCCCGGCCGCTCTCGACGGCCGCCCGCAGCTGCTCCACCTGCCGCGTGTCGGCGGGCAGCCGGACCTCGACCGGCGCCGCCACCAGGTCGCCGGCCGCGTGTTCGATCTTGGCCAGCGCCCGCTCGACGGCCTCCCGGCTGGTCACCCCCGGCGTCTCGGCGAGCATCCGCAGCGCCACCACCAACGCGAGAGCCTCGTCGGGGGTGAGCCGCAGCGGCCGGTCGATGCCGGCGTCGTAGGTGATCGTCACCCGGTCGCCGTCGAAGGCCATGTCGATCAGGTCGCCCGGGCCGTAGCCGGGCAGCCCGCACACCCACAGCAGCTCCAGGTCCTCGCGCAGCTGCCGCTCGGTCACGCCCAGGTCGCCGGCCGCCTCGGCGAGCTCGATGCCGGGCCGGGCCAGCAGGTAGGGCACCAGGTTCAGCAGCCGGGCCAGCCGGTCGGCCGACGCGCGGGAGCCGCCCCGGGCGGCCGGGCGGGTCACCGGACACCCCCGGCGACCGTGAGGTCCTCGTGCCGGGCGGCGATCTCCTTGAGTCGCTGGATCACCGCGTCGCGCACCTCCGGCGGGTCGAGCACCCGCACGTCGGGGCCGTAGCCGACGAGCTGGCCGGCGAGGACGTCCGCGTCGGCGTAGGGCAGGACGAGCCGGTCGCCGTCGGGGCCGGCGGTGACGTCGACCGCCCAGCGGCGCAGCCCGGCGGCACGCCCAGCGGCGACGAGCACGGTGGCCCGCCCGGTGCGCTCCGTCGGCCCCGACCAGCGGGCCACGTGGCTGATGAGGTCGACGCCGGCCGGCGGCTCGTAGCCCCCGGGCTCGCCGGTCGCCCGGACCGCGCCGACCACCCGCGACAGCCGGAAGCAGCGGGTCGCCTCGCGGTCGAGGTCGTGCCCGACCACATACCAGCGGCCCCGCCAGCAGACCACGCCCCACGGCTGCAGACGCCGACGGGTGGGATCGTCGCGGTCGGGCACCCGGTAGTCGAAGCGGACCTCGCGCCGGTCCCGGGCCGCTGCGGTCAGCGGCGCGAACGCCGGGTCCACCGTCACCATCGGCTCCAGGCCCAGGGTGGCCTGCGGGTCCACGTCGACGCCGGCGGCGCGCAGCTTCGCCAACCCGGAGGAGGCGGCGGCGGCCAGGCCGGCGTGCTGCCACAGCCGGGCGGCGATGCCGACCGCGGCGGCCTCGTCCGGCTCCAGGGGGATGTCGGGCAGCGCGTACTCCCGGTGGGCGATCCGGTAGCCCGGCTCGGCGTCGAAGACGCTCGCCGTCCCCGTCTCCAACGGCACGCCCAGCTCACGCAGCTCGGCCTTGTCCCGCTCGAACTTGCGCTGGAAGGCCTCGTGGTCACGCGCGTCGTCCGGATCGTGCTCGTAGCCGGGCACGGTCGCGGCGATCTGCGCGGCGGTCAGGAACCGTCGCGTGGACAGCAGGCAGATAACCAGGTTGACCAGGCGTTCGGTGCGGGTCCGCGACACGCGGTAGACGCTAGCAGCCCACCCGCCGCGTCCGTGCACCCACGCGGGCAGGACGTGCTGCGCGTCGCGACCGCCGGCCCGCCGCTCGCCCGGCGGCCCGCCGACCCGCGTGCTGCTGCCCGTGGTGGCCACCGTCGGGGCCCGCAGCGACATCCCGCTGCCGCTCGGCCGGGCGGTGCCCGAGCGGCCGCGCGACGAACTCGCCGGCCTGCCCGCCGACGGCGGGCCGGACCCCGCGCGACCGACCGCCGACCGGGTACGTCGCCCCGGGCGCGCCCGCCGCGGACGGCGACGCTAGCGTGCCGGGCATGGTGCGATGGCGGTCGGGAACGGTGACGGCGCTGCGGCGGCAGTGGACCGGGGCGATGGAGCTCGACGTCGCCCTGCCCGACGGCGGCACCCTACGCGCCCTCGCCTACCCCGCCCTCGTCGGCCGGCCCGAGCCCGGCGACCGGGTGCTACTCAACGCCGGCGCGCTGCTGATGGGCCTCGGCACCGGCGGGTACGCCCTGGTCGTGGCGGTGCCCGACCGGCTGCCGCCGGACCCGCCGCAGACCCTCGACAGCCGCGACGCCGGCCACCTCGTCAAGGCCCGCTACACCCCGCTGCAGCCGATCCTGCTCGGCGTCGACGAGGAGGCCTCCCCGCACCGGGAGGTCATGGCCGCCGCCGACGACCTGTCGGGCCTGCCCGTCGTCACCGCCGACCTGCACTCCGCGCTGCCGGCGATCCTGGCAGGCATCCACGCCGACGCCCCCGCCGCCCGGGTGGCGTACCTGCTGACCGACGGCGGGGCGCTGCCGGCCTGGTTCTCCCGCACGCTCGCCGGGCTGCGCGACCACCTCGTCGGCACCGTCACCGTCGGCCAGTCCTTCGGCGGGGACCTGGAGGCGGCCACCGTGCACAGCGGGCTGCTCGCCGCCCGGCACGTCCTGCGCGCCGACGTCGCGATCGTCGCCCAGGGGCCGGGCAACCTGGGCACCGGCACCCGCTGGGGCTTCTCCGGGGTGGCCGTCGGCGAGGCCGTCAACGCCGTCGCCACGCTGGGCGGGCGCCCGATCGGATCACTGCGGATCTCCGACGCCGACCCCCGGCCGCGCCACCGCGGCGTGTCGCACCACAGCCTGACCGCGTACGGCCGGGTGGCCCTCGCCCCCGTCGAGCTCGTCGTGCCCGACGGCCTGGCCCCGGAACTGGCCGGCGAGGTGGACGCGGCGCTGGCGCCACTCGCGGCCCGGCACACCCTCGTGCGGGTGCCGACCGGAGGGCTCGACGCCGCGCTGCGGGCCGCGCCCGTGCCGCTGTCCACCATGGGCCGCGGTCTCGACGCCGACCACGCCTACTTCCTGGCCGCCGCCGCGGCCGGCCGGCATGCCGCGCGCCTGCTGAGCAGCCGACCGGCGTGAGCAGCGGCTACACCAGGAAGATCAGGGCCAGCCAGGCGCCCACGATCAGCACCAGCGCGAGCGCGAGGACCCACGTGGGCACCGTGTATTCGCCGCGCCGGTTGCGCTCGATCTCGGCGCGGATCTTCTCGCGGCGGCGCTCGGCCCAGTTCTGTCGCTGGCGGCCGCTCTCGGGAGGTTCGGAAGTCGTCATGGCGCGGTCAGCCTACCGGCCCCACCGGCCCGGACGGCGCTGGGCACCGCACCGGGCCGGCGGCGCCGTCACATGCTGGCGATCAGCCGCTCCACCCGCTCGTCGTACGCCCGGAACGGGTCCTTGCAGAGCACGGTGCGCTGCGCCTGGTCGTTGAGCTTCAGGTGCACCCAGTCGACGGTGAAGTCGCGCCGCTTCTCCTGGGCGTGCCGGATGAACTCCCCACGCAACCGGGCCCGGGTCGTCTGCGGCGGCGTCTCCTTGGCCTCGAAGATCTCCGGATCGGTCGCCACCCGGTCCACCTCGCCGCGCCGCTCCAGCAGCCCGTAGAGGCCCCGCCCCCGACGCAGGTCGTGGTAGGCCAGGTCCATCTGGGCCACCCGCGGATGCGACAGCGGCAGGTCGTGCTTGCGCTGGTAGCGCTCGATGAGCCGCAGCTTGGTCACCCAGTCGATCTCCCGCGACACCGGCTCCAGGTCACCGGTCTCCACCGCGTGCAGCACCCGGCCCCACAGCTCCACCACCCGCTTGGCGGTCTGGTCGCCGCCACGCCGCTCCACGAACTCGGTCGCCTTGGCCAGGTATTCCTGCTGGATCTCCAGCGCGCTGACCTCCTTGCCGGAGGACAGTCGCACCTTGCGCCGGCCGGTGATGTCGTGCGAGACCTCGCGGATGGCCCGGATCGGGTTCTCCAGCGTCAGGTCCCGCATCACCACCCCGGCCTCGATCATCCGCAGCACGATGTCGGCGGTGCCGACCTTGAGCAGCGTGGTGACCTCGTTCATGTTGGAGTCGCCGACGATGACGTGCAGCCGGCGGTAGCGCTCCGCGTCCGCGTGTGGCTCGTCGCGGGTGTTGATGATCGGCCGGCTCCGGGTCGTCGCCGACGAGACGCCCTCCCAGATGTGCTCGGCACGCTGCGAGAGGCAGTAGACCGCCCCGCGCGGCGTCTGCAGCACCTTGCCCGCCCCGCAGATCAACTGCCGGGTGACCAGGAACGGGATCAACACGTCGGCCAGCCGGCCGAACTCCCCGTGCCGCGACACCAGGTAGTTCTCGTGGCAGCCGTAGGAGTTGCCGGCCGAGTCGGTGTTGTTCTTGAACAGGTAGATGTCGCCCGCGATGCCCTCGTCGTGCAGCCGCTTCTCCGCGTCGACGAGCAGACCCTCCAGGATCCGCTCGCCGGCCCGGTCGTGCGCGACCAGGTCCACCACCGAGTCGCACTCCGGCGTGGCGTACTCCGGATGCGAGCCGACGTCCAGGTAGAGCCGGGCGCCGTTGCGCAGGAACACGTTGCTCGACCGGCCCCACGACACGACGCGGCGGAAGAGGTATCGGGCGACCTCGTCGGGGGACAGCCGCCGCTGCCCACGGTAGGTGCAGGTGACGCCGTACTCGGTCTCGAGGCCGAAGATTCGCCGCTCCATGATGAGACATTAGCCGCCCGAGGCCCCAGATGGGCACCGCACACCGTGCCGGTCTCACACGGGATCGGTGACGATCGGCTCCGAGGGCACCGCAGCGACGGTCCCGGCGGCACGGCGGCGACGAGGCGCACCCGTACGTGTGCGACGTCCCGGTTGGACGCTGGGCGCCGCGGAGCCGCGACGGACGGTGTCCGGGTCGGGCGGCGGGGTGGCGGAGCCGCAGCCGGCCCACGTCGGCGGCCGAAGGTCGCGGGACCGACGGACGTGGACGGGCGCACCGACGGCCGGGCCGATGGCGTACGCGACGGCGGGCCCGACCCGACACCCCCGGGAGGGCGCTCGGGCGTGTAGACACTCCGAGCCACCCTCCCGGTGGTGCTCCGCTACGCCTCGGGGGTCTCCTGCCCCTCCAGGTCCGCCGAGCCGGCCGACGTGGTGGGCTTCTTCGCCTCCTCGCTCGGCGACGTCGGCGTCTCCGGGCGCGCCGACACCGGCTCCTCGGCCTTGTCGCCGTCGAGCAACGAGGTCAACGCCGCCCCGGTGATGCGCCGGAACGTCCGCCCCACCCGGCGCCGGTCCAGGACCGCCACCTCCAGCTGGTTGGCGGCGATGGTCCGGGCGGCGCCGCCCTCTCCCCCGACGCTGCTCAGCGCCTGCATCGCGACCTTGACCGCCTCGCCCAGCGACATGTCCGGACGGTGGTGGGACTTCAGCACGCCGGTGATCGCCTCGGCCTGCCCACCCATCGCCATCCGGCCCGGCTCGTCGTTGACGGAGCCGTCGTAGGTGAGCCGGTAGAGCTCGTCGTCCTCGGCGGTGGTGCCGACCTCGGCCACGCAGATCTCCACCTCGAACGGCTTCGACTGCTCGGTGAAGATGGCACCCAGGGTCTGCGCGAACGCGTTCGCCAGGGCCCGGCCGGTGACGTCACGCCGGTCGTAGCTCAGGCCGTTGAGGTCGGCCATCCGCACCCCGGCGCGGCGCAGGTTCTCGAACTCGTTGTAGCGGCCGACGGCGGCGAAGCCGATCCGGTCGTAGATCTCACTGACCTTGTGCAGGGCGCTGGAGAGGTTCTCGGCGACGAAGAGCACCCCGCCCTCGTAACTCAGGACCACCGCGCTGCGGCCCCGGGCGATGCCCTTGCGGGCCAGCTCGGAGCGGTCGCGCATGATCTGCTCGGGCGAGGCGTAGAACTGCATGGCCACGGCGGCGGTTCTCCTTAGGGCGCTGTGCTGACGGCTGCTGACTGGTGCGGGCGGGAGCGGATCAACCGCCCGGGTTCTCCATCCGGCCGGAGACCACGCTCTCGGCGATCGCCGACATCTCCTCGTCGGTGAGCCGGTGGGTGCCCTCCGCCGTCGCCGTCATCACCACCGGGTAGATCCGCCGGATCAGGTCCGGACCGCCGGTCGCGGTGTCGTCGTCGGCCGCGTCGTAGAGCGCCTCGACCGCGAGCCGGACCGCCTCGTCGATGGAGAGCCCCGGCTGGAAGCGCTTCTTCAGCGCCGACCGGGCGAAGAGCGAGCCGGAACCGATCGCGTCGTAGCCGGTCTCCTCGTAGGGGCCGCCGGTGACGTCGAAGCTGAAGATGCGCCCGGCCCGCGCGGGGTCCTTCGCGGCCAGGTCGTAGCCGGCGAAGAGCGGGATCACCGCGAGACCCTGCATCGCGGCGCCCAGGTTGCCGCGGATCATCGAGGCGAGGCGGTTGGCCTTGCCGTCGAGCGAGAGCATCGCGCCCTCGATCTTCTCGTAGTGCTCCAGCTCCACCTGGAACAGTCGCATCAGCTCGATGCCGATCCCCGCCGTGCCGGCGATGCCGACCAGGGAGTAGGCGTCGGCCGGGTGCACCTTCTCGATGTCGCGCTGGGCGATCAGGTTGCCCATGGTGGCCCGCCGGTCGCCGGCCATCACGACACCGCCGGCGGCCGAGATGGCCACGATGGTCGTCGCGTGCGGCGCCATGTCGGCGGCCATACCCGGCGGCAGGGGCCGGCGGCCGGGCAGCATCTCGGGGGCCACCTTGCTCAGGAACGAGGTGAAGGAGGACGTCCCCGCGTTGGTGAACACATCTGGTAGACGCCCGGATGGATCAAAACCCGCTGCCACGTGGTTCCTCTCAGATATGTGATCGCCTCCGCCAGCCGCGACTGATCGTCACGGAACTGGCCGAGACCACCGTTGCAGTTGAAGCACAATATCCCGCGCACCCATCCGGTGCGATGATCGTGGTCCAGATGTTGGGGGTCCGGGGTGCCACAGATCGCGCAGACCCCGCCCTGCTCGGCCAGGAGCTCCTGGAACTCCTTCTCGCCGACGCCATAGCGCCGCCGCAGGTGGTATTCGCCACTGCCGCCGTAGAGCCGCTGCTTGGTCTCACGAGTCCGGAGGTTGTGGCACGGCTTGCAATAGGAGGCGTAGCCCGAGCTGTCGGAACCGTTACGAGGAAAGTCGGCCACGGGCTTGACGGTTCCACAGTCGGCGCAGAAGCGATGGCCGTCCGGAACCGTCCGGGGTGGTTTCACCTCACGGTCATACCGCTCCTTCACTCGCTTCGCATAGCTCGCCTTGGAGCGAGCGTTGAAGCACGGCTTGCAGTAGCTGCCGCGACCGCTGGGACGCTTGCTGCTCGCGCAGAACTCATCGAGCGGCTTCCAGTCTCTGCAGTCGCGGCAAACGGCGTCGGCCATTCTGATCATCAAGCGGAACCGACATGTCTGTTTCAACCCGATATGATCACTGGCCTCCTTTTTGTACGTATCCTCTCACGAACTCTTCGGCGTTCTCCTCGAGGACCGAGTCGATCTCGTCGAGCAGGTCGTCGACGTCCTCGGTGATCTCGGCGTGCCGCTCCGCCACCTCCGGGTTCGCCTCGGTGGTGACGTCCTCGATCTCCTCGCCCTGACGCGACTTGCCCGACTGCGACTGCCCGCCGCTGTCACGAGTGGCCATTGCTGCCTCCTCCACGATCGCCCTGCGATCAACTTACCTCGCGCAGGCGACGAAAAGCCCGCCGCGCGCCGGCTTCGGCACACGGCGGGCAATCGGCGACGACGCCTCAGCCGCCGGTGAGGGTCTCCAGCAGGTCCTTCGCGCTGGGGCAGCGGTCGAAGAGCGCGCCCACGTGCTTGCGGGTGCCGCGCTCCGGCTCCATCATCGGCACCCGCACCAGCGACTCCCGGCCGACGTCGAAGATCACCGAGTCCCAGCTCGCCGCGACGACCTCCGAGGCGTACTGGGCCAGGCAGCGGCCACGGAAGTAGGCCCGGGTGTCCTCCGGCGGCTCGGTCATCGCCGTACGGGTCTGCTCGTCGTCGAGCAGCGTCTTCATCGCGCCCCGAGAGACCAGCCGGTGGTAGAGGCCCTTCTCCGGCCGGACGTCGGAGTACTGCAGGTCGACCAGTTGCAGCTTGTGCGAGCCCCAGCCGAGCTGCTCACGCTCCCGGTAGCCCTCCAGCAGCCGCAGCTTGGCCACCCAGTCCAGCTCGTCGGCGCAGAGCATGACGTCGCGGCCCAACCGGTCCAGCACGCCCTCCCAGCGGTCGAGCACATCGAGGGTCTGGGCGTCGGCGTCGGTGCCGTAGCGCTCGTCCACGAAGGACCGGACCCGCTCGTAGTAGGCCCACTGGAGGTCCAGGGCGGTCAGCCGCCGCCCGTCCCGCAGGCGCATCAGGTGCGACAGGGACGGGTCGTGGCTGACGGCACGCAGCTCGTTGACCGGGTCGGCGATGCCGAGGTCGGCCCCGAGGGCCTTCTCCTCGATCATCGTGAGGATCAGCGCCGTGGTGCCGACCTTGAGGTACGTGGAGATCTCCGACAGGTTCGCGTCGCCGATGATGACGTGCAGCCGGCGGTACTTGTCGGCGTCGGCGTGCGGCTCGTCGCGGGTGTTGATGATCGGTCGCTTCAGGGTGGTCTCCAGGCCGACCTCGACCTCGAAGAAGTCCGCACGCTGGGAGATCTGGAAGCCGCTGCGCCCGCCGTCCTGGCCGATGCCGACCCGGCCCGCGCCGCAGACGATCTGCCGGGTCACGAAGAACGGCGTCAGGTACGCGACGATGTCGGCGAACGGGGTCTGGCGGCGCATCAGGTAGTTCTCGTGGGCACCGTAGCTGGCGCCCTTGTTGTCGGTGTTGTTCTTGTAGAGGTTGATCGGTTGGGTGCCCGGGATGGTGGCGGCGCGACGGGCCGCCTCGGCCATCACCCGCTCCCCCGCCTTGTCCCAGCGCACCACGTCCAGGGGGTTCGTCACCTCGGGTGTGGAGTATTCCGGGTGAGCGTGGTCGACGTAGAGCCGCGCCCCGTTGGTCAGTATCACGTTGGCCAGCCCGAGGTCCTCGTCGGCGAGTGCCTCGGCCGGGTCGTACGCGGCCCCGGAGTACGTGAAGCCCCGCGCGTCGCGCAGCGGCGACTCCTCCTCGTAGTCCCAGCGGGCGCGGCCGCCCCGGTTGAGTTCCGGGCGCGCCCCGTAGGCGTTGACCACCTGGGAGGAGGTGACCATGGGGTTGGCCCCGGCCTGGCCGGGAACGGAGATGCCGTACTCGACCTCGGTGCCCATGATCCGTCTTACGCTCATCGACCTACCCGCTTCGCTCGCCCGACCCGGTCCCCCGTCACCTTCGAGGGTAGTCCGCCGCGCGACGGAAGGGGGTGCGCCGGCCCGGGGCGGCGGGGCGAGGGACGGGCACGGACGGGACGGGGCCCGCGACGCGTCGCGTCGCGGGCCCCGTGCGGGTGTCCGTCAGAGGTACTGGCCGGTGTTGCTGGCGGTCTCGATGGACCGACCGGCCTCCGCGCCCTTGCCGCCGGAGACGAGCGTGCGGATGTAGACGATCCGCTCGCCCTTCTTGCCGGAGATGCGGGCCCAGTCGTCGGGGTTGGTGGTGTTGGGCAGGTCCTCGTTCTCCCGGAACTCGTCGACGCAGGCGTCGAGGAGGTGCTGCAGGCGCAGGCCCTTGCGTCCGGAGGTGAGGAACTCCTTGATGGCCATCTTCTTGCCCCGGTCGACGATGTTCTGGATCATCGCGCCGGAGTTGAAGTCCTTGAAGTAGAGGACTTCCTTGTCGCCGTTGGCGTAGGTGACCTCGAGGAAGCGGTTCTCCTCGGTCTCCGAGTACATCCGCAGCACGACCGCGTCGATCATCGCCGCGACGGTGGCCTGGGGGTCGCCGCCGTGCTCGGCCAGGTCGTCCGGGTGCAGCGGCAGCCCGGAGAGGATGTACTTGGAGAAGATGTCCTTGGCCGCCTCGGCGTCCGGTCGCTCGATCTTGATCTTCACGTCGAGTCGGCCGGGCCGCAGGATCGCCGGGTCGATCATGTCTTCCCGGTTGGAGGCGCCGATGACGATGACGTTCTCCAGCCCCTCGACACCGTCGATCTCGCTGAGCAGCTGCGGGACGATGGTGTTCTCGACGTCGGAGGAGACGCCGGAGCCGCGGGTGCGGAAGATCGAGTCCATCTCGTCGAAGAACACGATGACGGGGGTGCCCTCGCCGGCCTTCTCGCGGGCCCGTTGGAAGATCAGCCGGATGTGCCGCTCGGTCTCGCCGACGTACTTGTTGAGCAGCTCCGGGCCCTTGATGTTGAGGAAGAAGCTGGTGTGCTTCTCCTTGCCCTCCCGCTCGGCGATCTTCTTCGCCAGCGAGTTGGCCACCGCCTTGGCGATCAGCGTCTTGCCACAGCCCGGCGGACCGTAGAGCAGGATGCCCTTCGGCGGCCGGAGCTGGTGCTCGCGGAACAGGTCGGCGTGCAGGAAGGGCAGTTCCACCGCGTCGCGGATCTGCTCGATCTGCGAGTGGAGGCCACCGATGTCGGTGTAGTCGACGTCGGGCACCTCCTCCAGGACCAGTTCCTCGACCTCGCTCTTCGGGATCCGCTCGTACGCGTACGCCGAGCGGGGCTCGATCATGAGCGAGTCGCCGGCCCGGATCGACGAGCCGATCAGCGTGTCGGCGAGGTGCACGATGCGCTCCTCGTCGGAGTGCGAGACCACCAGGGCCCGGTCACCCGGACCGCCGTCGGGACCCGCCAGGATCTCCTTGAGCATCGCCACCTCGCCGACCCGCTCGAAACCGAACGCGTCGACGATGTTGAGCGCGTCGTTGAGCAGGACCTCCTGGCCGCGCCGCAGCTCGGCGACGTCCAGTGAGGGCGAGACGGCGACGCGGAGCTTGCGTCCGCCGGTGAAGACGTCCACCGTGCCGTCGTCGTGCCGCGCGAGGAAGACGCCGTAACCACTCGGCGGTTGCGCGAGGCGGTCGATCTCCTCCTTGAGCGTCACGATCTGCGTGCGAGCCTCCTTGAGGGTGCTCACGAGCCGGTCGTTGTTCTCGGTCAGCCGCGCCAACTGTGCCTGGGTGGCCGCCAGCCGCTCTTCGAGCTGCCGGACGTGTCGGGGGCTTTCGGTCAACTTGCGCCGCACCAGTGCGAGTTCCTCTTGAAGGAACGCGACCTGCGTGGAGAGATCGTGGGCCTCCTTCTCCCACCGTGCGGCGCGCGAGTCCGCGTCGTCGCTGCGTGCCACGTCCCACCTCCCCGGGGGGCTTGAACGTTCTGCCCTAACACTAGCCGCTATGAGGCCGATTCGGTCCCACGCAACGCGCTCGTCACCGAACCTTGATCGCGAAGGGTGGCCCGGAGGGCCCGTCCGGGCGTTCGGGTACCGTCGGTGCGTGGGACGGGAGAACATGGGGGGTGCGCCGTGGCGGAGGTCGTGACGGATCAGCTGCAGGTCTGGGTTGACCAGGATCTCTGCACGGGTGACGGGCTGTGCGTCCAGTACGCGCCCGAGGTCTTCGAGTTCGACGTCGACGGGCTCGCCTACGTCAAGGGCTCCGACGGTGAGCTGCGGTTGGCGCCGGGCAGCCGGGTCGACGTGCCGGAGCACCTGCGCCTCGAGGTGATCGACTCGGCGAAGGAGTGCCCGGGCGAGTGCATCCACGTGGTGCGCGGCAGCGACGGCGTCGAGGTGGCCGGCCCGGAGGCCGAGCAGGACTGACGGCCCCGTCCTGCCACGCCCGACGGCGCGGCAGGACACGACCGGGCGGCCTCGCCCGACATCCGGTGCGACCGGACGTACGGCTCAGAGCATCGGGCGGCCGACCACCGAGGCGACCAGGCGGGCGAACTCCTCCAGCCGGGCGATCTGCCCGGCGCCGCCGTCGTCGAGGGTCTTGCCGAAACGCAGCGCGTCGTGCCGGGGCGCGCCCACCGCCTCGTCGCTGGGCGGTGCCTCGTCCAGCGAGGTGAGCAGCAGGTAGACGTCGATGCTGTCGACCCGGATCCCACCGTCGTCGTCGCGGGTCAGCCGGCGCCGGCAGCCGACCTCGGTCACCGTGGAGACCGGCACCACCCGCAGCGACGAGGTCATCGACCCCGCCGGCCCCTCCCCCGGCGGCACGTCCTCGCCGTGCCACAGCACGAGGCGGCTGCCGTCGCACACCACGACCTCCTGCCACACCCCGTTGACCTCGTTGACGAAGCGCTCCAGGGTGAAGCCGAGCACCGACGCGCCGCGCAGCACCCCGCCGAGCGCCTCCAGCGCGACGTCGGGGTCGCGCAGGTACGCCCTGGCGGCCGATTCGAGGTCCTGGTAGGGCGACCAGTCCGGAAACACCGCCGGCAGGTCACCCCCTCCGAAGCCGGGCCGGCTCATGCCACCTCCCCGTGCCCGGCCCGCCGGCGCGCGCCGGCGGGCGGGATCCGTCCGTTCACTCCTCGTCGCCCCGCCACGCCGTCACGGCCGTGCCGTGTCCCCGGTCGCCGTCTGCTGCGCCGCGGCGGCGACCGCCGCCTGCTTGGCGGCCTCCGCCTCGCGCAGCGCCTGGCGGCGTTCGGCGTACGCCTCGGCGCCCTTGCTGGGCTTGCGACGCCGCGGCGGTGCGGTGACGCCGGGAGCGAGCTTACGCGCGGACACCAGGAAGGCGGTGTGCGCGATCATGCGGTGGTCCGGTCGCACGGCCAGGCCCTCGGCGTGCCAGTCGCGCACCAGCGACTCCCAGGCCCGCGGCTCGGTCCAGCCGCCACGCTCGCGCAACGCCTCGACCAGCTCGGACAGCTGGGGGGTGGTGGCGACATAGCCGATGAACACGCCGCCGGGCACCAGCGCCCGCTCGACCATGTCGAGGGTCTCCCACGGGGTGAGCATGTCGAGGATGATCCGGTCGAAGCCGGTCTCGGCGCAGCCGGCGACGTCGCCGACGTGCAGGTGCCACGCCGGGTGCGGCCCGTTGAAGAACGCCTCGACGTTGCGCCGGGCGATCTGGGCGAAGTCGTCGCGGACCTCGAACGAGTGCAGCTCGCCCTCGGTGCCGACCGCGCGCAGCAGCGAGCAGGACAGCGCGCCGGAGCCGGCGCCGGCCTCCAGGACCTTGGCGCCGGGGAAGATGTCGCCCATGGCGACGATCTGTGCGGAGTCCTTCGGGTAGATCACCTGGGCGCCGCGCGGCATGGAGAGCACGTAGTCCGACAGCAGCGGCCGCAGGGCCAGGAACGCCGTGCCGCCGCCGGTGGTGGTGACCACGCTGCCGTCGGGCAGGCCGATCAGCGCGTCGTGCTCCAGGATGCCGCGGTGGGTGTGGAACGCCTTGCCCGGCTCCAGGGTGACCGTGTGCATCCGCCCCTTGGGGTCGGTCAGCTGCACCCGGTCGCCGGGCCGGAACGGGCCGCGGTGCACGGGGGGCAGCGCCGGGGTGTCGGCGGGCACCGGGGTGCCCGGGTCGGCCGGGGCGGCGGTGGGAGTCGCGGTCACGTGTTCATCTTCCGTTGAGGTTCGAGGAGCCGAGCCAGATCCGTGATGTGCAGGATGCCGACGACATCTTCGCCTGAGGTCACCACGTACTGTGCGCCCGGGTGGGTCTGCACGGTCTGCATCACGCGTTCCCCGTCGAGCCCCACCGGCATGGTGGGCAGGTCGGGCAGGGATCGGGCGACCGCGTCGACGGCCAACCAGGGGCGGCGTTCCGCGGGTACGGCCTCGGCCTCGGCCGGATCGACCAGGGCGACCGGCCGTCCGGCGCTGTCGGTGACCACGAGGGCGGCGCCCGGGGTGTCGCCGTCGGCGCGTCGACGCTGCGCCTCGGCCAGCGGGGTGCCGGTGGGCACGGCGAACACGGGTCGGGCGAGCCGGGACAGGTCGATCAGTGGGAAGCGGCGGCTGATCCGGGCCATCCGGATCGACTGCCCGGCGCCGCGCCACAGGGTGAACGCCACGAGCAGCGTCAGTGGCAGCGCCAGTGGCGCCAGGTCGCGGGTGAGGGTGAGGGTGAGCAGGACGACCAGCGCGGCGGTGCCGACGGCCACGGCACGGCCCACCCAGCCGGCGACCTCGGTGCCGCGGTGCCGGTCGCGGGTGAGCGCCCAGACCGCCGCCCGCAGCGCCCGGCCGCCGTCGAGCGGCAGGCCGGGCAGCATGTTGAACAGCGCGATGATGACGTTGCTCACGGCGAGCTGGAACGCGAGCTGGTTGGCCAGGGTGCCGTCGGGCAGGGCGAGGGTGGCGGCCACCGCGAGCACGCCGAGCACGGCGGAGACGGCCGGTCCGGCGAGCGACACCAGCAGGTCGATCCGGGGTGTCGGGGCGTCGCGGTCCATCTCGGTGTAGCCGCCGAGCAGTTCCAGGGTGATCCCGCGCACACCGATGCCGTAGCGGCGGGCGGTGAGGGCGTGGCCGAGCTCGTGCAGGAGCACCGAGCCGAGCAGGGACACCACGAAGCCGAAGCCGATCAGGTACCCGGCGAGCTGGGACAGGTCGAGCTCGCGGCGGGCGAACTCGGCGTAGAGCACGGTCACCAGCAGGGTGAGCAGCACCATCGAGCCGTTGAGGTGCAGCGGCACCCCGAACACCCGGCCCGCCCTCAGGCCGCCCCGCGGGCCGGCCGGTCGGCGCGGTCGCCTCGTCTGCTCCACCGGATCGATGCTACGCGGCGGAGATCATGCGCCGGCGCGGCGACGGGACCCTGCGACGGCGCCGCGGGGGTCATGCGTCCACGCCGCGACGCGATCGTGCGCGGTGCGGCGACGGCGGCGTGTCACACCGGTGTCCTAACCTTCCGGACATGACGGCGCAACCGGTGACCACGCAGCAGTCCACGCCCCCGGCCGAGGTCCCGGCGACGGTGCGGGCCTCGCTGTCGCCGTCGCGGGCGGCCGATTTCAAGACCTGCCCGCTGCTCTACCGGTTCCGCAGCATCGACCGGCTGCCCGAGCGGCCCACGATGGAGCAGGCCCGGGGCACCCTGGTGCACGCGGTGCTGGAACGGCTGTTCGACCTGCCGGCCGTCGGGCGCACCCCGTCGGCCGCGGGCGATCTGGTGGCCCCGCAGTGGGACCGGCTGGTCACCGAGCAGCCGGAGCTGGCGGCGCTGTTCGCCGACGGCGACTCCGCGGCGGCGGCCGAGTTCCTCCGCTCCGCCGCCGGGCTGCTCGAGGGCTACTTCGCGGTGGAGGACCCGCGCCGGCTGGAGCCGGCCGAGCGGGAGAGTCTGATCTCGGCGGTGGTCGACGAGGAGCTGTTGATCCGGGGCTACGTCGACCGGCTCGACGTGGCCCCCGACGGGGCACTGCGGGTGGTCGACTACAAGACCGGCGGCGCGCCGCGGGAGGCGTTCGAGGCCCGGGCGTTGTTCCAGCTCAAGTTCTACGCGCTGGTGCTCTGGCGCACCCGGGGCGTGGTCCCCCGGGTGCTGCGGCTGCTCTACCTCAAGGACGCGGAGGTCTGCGACTACGCCCCGGACGCCGACGAGCTGCTGCGCTTCGAGCGCACGGTGGTGGCGTTGTGGCGGGCGATCGAGCAGGCGACCGCCCAGCAGGACTTCCGCCCCCGGCCGAGCCGGCTCTGCGACTGGTGCAGCCACCAGGCGCTCTGCCCGACCTTCGGGGGCACGCCGCCGCCCTTTCCGGTCGTGGCGGCGCCGGACCCGCTGCGCGACGCCCGGTCGCACCCGACGCCGCCGGGCACCGACGAGTGACCCGCGTGACCCCGCCCGGCCGGCGTCAGGGTGCCCGGCGTCGGCGGGGATGAGCGGGCCTCCTCCTGAGGAAGGAGGCCCGGCTCACCGCCGGCGACGATCAGACGGGCGCGACGGCGGCTAGCGTCGACGGCATGACTTCGGCCCCCCGGGCGTGGCTGCGCCGGCACCCTCTCGCCGCGGACGCGCTGCTCGCCTGCGGGCTCGTGCTGGTGGAGGTGCTGCTCACGGCGCTGGCTCCGCGCGAGTACTGGCCGGGGCGCCTGCTGGCGGCGCTGGGCTGGAGTGTGGTGTGCGCCGCGCCGGTGGCGTGGCGACGGGTGGCCCCGTGGGCGGCGGTCGGGATGGCGGTGGCGACGCTGGCGGTGCCCCTCCTGCTCGGCCCGGCGCCGACCACGCAGGGCATGACCTTCATGGTGCTCACCTACACGATGGCCGTCGCCGGGCCGCTGCGCACGGGGGTCGTGGCGGCGCTGACGCTGTGGATCCCGGTCGGCGTCACCAGCGTCCTCACCCCGCCGCCCGACGAACTGCTGGCCAACGTCAGTCCCGCCTATCTGGTGCTGAACAACCTGCTGGTCGGGGCGGTGTCGTACTCGGTGGGACGCGTCGTGCACGCCCGTCGTACCTCCACGGAGGCGCTGCGGGAGCGGGCCCGGGCGGCTGAGGAGAACCAGCGCTCGCTGGCCGAGCGGGCGGTCGCCGACGAGCGCCGGCGCATCGCCCGGGAGCTGCACGACGTGGTCGCCCACCATGTCAGCGTGATGGGGGTGCTGGCCACGGGCGCCCGTCGGGTGCTGCCCAAGGATCCGGGCGCGGCCGACGGGGCGATCGCCACCATCGAGGAGACCAGCCGGGCGACGCTGCGGGAGATGCGCCGGCTGCTCGACGTGCTGCGTACCGACGCCGAGCCGGCCGCCGACCTGGCCCCGCAGCCGGGTCTCGCCGGCATCGAGGTGTTGGTGGAGCAGGTGCGGGAGGCCGGCCTGCCGGTGACCCTGCGGGTCGAGGGCGACCCGGGGCCGCTGGAGGAGGGGGTGGCGCTGACGCTCTACCGGATCACCCAGGAGGCGCTGACCAACACGCTCAAGCACGCCGGGACGGCCACCGCCGAGGTGCTGTTGGGCTTCGACGGGGACACGGTCGACGTGGAGATCGTCGACACCGGGCGCGGCCCCGGGCCGGACGGCGACCGCATCGGACACGGCCTGGTCGGCATGCGGGAGCGGGTCGCCCTCTACGGTGGTGTCCTGCGCACCGGGGCCCGCCCGGGCGGAGGCTTCCGGGTGTCGGCGCGGATCCCGGTGGAACCCCGGGGCGCGGCGGCGTGAGCGAGAATCGGGACGGGGGAACCAGGTGACCGACGCGACGGTGCCGGCGCGACCGGTACGCATCCTGCTCGCCGACGACCAGCCGCTGCTGCGTACCGGCTTCCGGATGGTGCTGGGCACGGAGGACGACCTGGACATCGTGGCCGAGGCCGCCGACGGTCTGGAGGCGGTGGAGTTGTCCCGTCGGCTGCTGCCCGACGTGGTGCTGATGGACATCCGGATGCCGCGGATGGACGGGGTCGCGGCGACCCGGGCGATCGTCGACGCCCGGCTGCCCGTGCGGGTGCTGATCCTGACCACCTTCGACCTCGACGAGTACGTGGTGGGCGCACTGCGGGCCGGGGCGAGCGGCTTCCTGGCCAAGGACGTGCCGGCCGACGACCTGGTGGCCGCGATCCGCACGGTGGCCGCCGGGGACGCGGTGGTGGCGCCACGGATCCTGCGGCGCCTGTTGGACCGCTTCGCCGACGCGCTGCCCGATCCCGCGGCCATCCCGCCCCGGACGCTGAACGCGCTGACCGAGCGGGAGCGCGAGGTCCTCGTGCAGGTGGCCCGCGGGCTGTCCAACGCCGAGATCGCGCGGGCGTTGTCGGTCAGCGAGACCACCATCAAGACGCATGTCGGACACGTGCTGACGAAGCTGGGGCTGCGCGACCGGGTGCAGGCGGTGGTGCTGGCGTACGAGTCGGGCCTGGTGCGCCCGCGGGCGTAGCACCTCGTCGCCGACGGCGCGGGCGGCGTACCCGGGGATGCGCCGCGACACGGCGGCGCGGTTGCCGCCGTCACCTACCGTGACCGCAGACGTCGTCGCGTGGTTGACCCTGACGCGGCGTCACTGTGCAGGATCGGTCGAGGCCGGCGCGAGGCGTCCTCGGGCGGTCGCCCACTCAGGGGCAACCCTGAGGGGGCACTGGGGGGCACCCGCAGCGCGAAATCCGCCACGGCTCCGACCGGAGTCGGACGGATCGGCGCCGGCGGGCACGGATGATGGGACTGCCGCGCCGGACCAGCGGGGGCGGCGCGGACGAAGACAGACGGAAGAGGTAGATGACGTGACCGCGACGGTAGGCCGGCATGAGCAGGCCGCGGCCCGGGCGAGCGACGTGTGGAAGGTGTACGGCAGCGGCGAGGCGCAGGTCGTCGCGCTGCGGGGGGTCAGCGCGGAGTTCGAACGGGGCCGGTTCACGGCGATCATGGGGCCTTCGGGCTCGGGCAAGTCGACGCTGATGCACTGCCTCGCGGGCCTGGACTCGGTGACCCGGGGCACGGTGTCGATCGGTGACACGCAGGTCACCGGCCTCGGTGACGCGGGCCTGACGAAGCTGCGCCGCGACAAGGTCGGCTTCATCTTCCAGCAGTTCAACCTGCTGCCGACGTTGACGGCGAAGGAGAACATCCTGCTGCCGCTGTCGATCGCCGGGCGCAAGGCGGACCCGGCCTGGTACGACACCGTCATCGCCACGGTCGGGCTGCGCGACCGGCTGGACCACCGGCCGGCGCAGCTCTCCGGCGGCCAGCAGCAGCGGGTGGCGTGTGCCCGGGCACTGGTGGCCCGGCCCGAGGTGATCTTCGCCGACGAGCCGACCGGCAACCTGGACTCGCGGGCCGGCGCGGAGGTGCTCAACTTCCTGCGCAACTCGGTACGCGAGCACGGGCAGACCATCGTGATGGTCACCCACGACCCGACCGCCGCCGCGTACGCCGACCGGGTGGTCTTCCTCGCCGACGGGCAGATCGTCTCGGAGCTGATCGAGCCGACCGCCGACACGGTGCTGGACACCATGAAGAAGCTGGACGCTCCGGTCGAGGTGGCACCCTGATGTTCCGCGCGACCCTGAAGAGCCTGCTGGCGCGCAAGGTCCGGCTGATCCTCTCCGGCCTGGCCGTGGTGCTGGGCGTCATGTTCGTCTCCGGCGCGTTCGTGCTGACCGACACCCTCGGCCGCTCGTTCGACGCGATCTTCGCCGACGCGTACGAGGGCGTGGACGTCAACGTCGCCGCCAAGCCGAAGATCGACGTCGGCGAGGCGGAGGGCATGCCGGTGGCCGCGCCCGTGCCGGCGGCGACCCTCGACAAGGTCCGGGCGGTGCCCGGCGTGGCCGAGGCCACCGGTGTGGTCGGCGTCGACGGGGCGCGGCTGATCGGTGCCAACGGCAAGGTGGTCGCCTCGTTCGGGCCGCCCCAGCTGGGTGAGAACTGGACCGGCGAGAGCGACCTGGTGCAGCTGCGCGAGGGGCGGGCCCCGCAGGCCGACGACGAGATCGTCGTCAACAGGGCGCTCGCGACCGCCGGCAAGGTGAAGGTCGGCGACCGGGTCGGCGTGCTGACCCTGCAGCCCAAGCAGGAGTTCACCATCGTCGGCGTGTTCGGCTACAGCGGCGGCCGGGACTCGATCGGTGGCGCCAACGAGATCATGTTCACCACGCCGGTCGCGCAGAAGCTGATGCTCGGCGCACCGAACACCTTCAGCAACATCTCCGTCACCGCCGCCAGCGGGACGTCGGACGAGGCGCTGCGCGACGCCGTGGCCGCCGCGGTGGGCGCCGACTTCGAGGTCAAGACCGGTGCGCAACTGTCCGAGGACGCGGCGGCCGGCATGAAGGAGGCGCTGTCCTTCTTCAACCGGATCCTGCTGGGCTTCGCCGCGGTGGCGCTGCTGGTGGGCACCTTCCTGATCCTCAACACCTTCTCGATCATCGTGGCGCAGCGCACCCGGGAACTGGCGCTGATGCGCGCCGTCGGGGCCAGCGGCCGGCAGATCATCGGGTCGGTGGTGCTGGAGGCCGTCGCGGTGGGGCTGGTCGCCTCGGTGCTGGGCCTCGGCGCGGGCATCGGCATCGGCGCGCTGCTGGCGTACCTGTTCAGCACGTTCGCCGGCGGGCTGACCCTGGCGGGGATCGGCGTGCCGCTGTCCGCCGTCATCGGCGCGTTCGCCGTCGGCCTCGTGATCACCGTGGTGGCGGCGCTGCTGCCGGCGCTGCGGGCGTCGCGGATCCCGCCGATCGCGGCGATGCAGGACGTGGCCACCCCCGACCGCCCGCTGACCAGGATCACCGTGGCCGGGGCGATCGTCACGGCCGTGGGCGGCGCGCTGCTGGCCCTGGGGCTCACCGGCAACGCCGGGGGCAACACGCTGGCCACCATCCTCGGCGGGGTGCTGTTCGCCTTCATCGGCGTGGCCCTGCTGACGCCGCTGATCAGCCGGCCGGTGGTGAGCCTGCTCGGCGCGCTCTTCGCCTGGTCGGTGCCGGGCAAGCTGGGCCGGCTCAACTCCGGGCGCAACCCGCGTCGCACCGCCATCACCGCCGCCGCGCTGATGGTCGGCATCGCCCTGGTCACCGGGGTGACGGTGATCCTGGACTCGGCGAAGAGCAGCATCGGCGGCCTCGCCCAGGACAACCTCAAGGCGGAGCTGGTGATCGCCGGGGCGCAGAGCGGCCCCCGGCCGCCGAGCTTCGACCCGGCCGTGCTGGAGAAGGCGGCCGCGATCCCCGGGGTGCGCCTGGCCGACGGCGAGTACGGCGACCTGGCGCTGGTCGGCGGCCGACGCACCTGGGTCGCGGCGAGCAGTGACGTCGCCGCGCTGCGGCAGATCTTCGGGGCCGAACCCACCGCCGGGAACATCGACCGGCTGGCGCCGGACGAGATGCTGGTCAGCTCCGACACCGCGACGGCGCGCGGCCTCACGGTGGGTTCGAAGGTGCCGGTGCAGACGTCGCGGGGCGAGGCACGGACGTACACCGTGACCGGCATCTACGCCAGCTCCCAGCTGACCAACCCGGTGGTGCTGCCGGCCGAGGCGGCGCGCGACTTCGCCATCCCGCAGCCGATCCAGGGCTTCGTCCAGCTGGCGCCGGGCACCCGGGTGGCCGACGTGCAGCCGCAGATCGAGGCGCTGCTGGCCGACTCCCCCGAGGTGTCGGTGGCCGACCGGGAGGCGTTCGTCGAGCAGCA
Source organism: Micromonospora sp. CPCC 205546 (assembly GCF_036902715.1). Taxonomy (NCBI): domain Bacteria; kingdom Bacillati; phylum Actinomycetota; class Actinomycetes; order Micromonosporales; family Micromonosporaceae; genus Micromonospora; species Micromonospora sp. CPCC 205546. Next base: position 16,693 of record NZ_JBAKHL010000016.1, on the reverse strand, counting down.
GACCGGTCAGCTCGACGGACTGCTCACGATGATCCAGATCCTGCTGGCGCTGGCCATCGTGATCGCCGTGCTCGGCATCATCAACACCCTGGCGCTGTCGGTGCTGGAGCGCACCCGGGAGCTGGGGCTGCTGCGGGCCATCGGTCTGCGCCGGTCGCAGACCATGCGGATGATCACCGTGGAGGCGGTGGTGATCTCCGTGTTCGGCGCGCTGCTCGGCGTCGTCGTCGGCGCCGGTCTCGGCGCGGCCGTGGTCGAGGCGCTGCGGGACGAGGGGATCACCGACCTGGTGCTGCCCTGGACCCAGATGGGGATCTTCCTCGGCCTCGCCGCGATCGTCGGGGTGGTCGCCGCGGCGCTCCCGGCGGTGCGGGCCGCCCGGATCAACGTGCTCGGCGCCATCGCCCACGACTGATCCGACGCGCGATGAGGGGCTCCGCCGGTCCGGCGGGGCCCCTCGTCGCGTCAGGCGTCGGTCGGCGGCGCGCCGAGCAGGGCCGCCAGCAGTTCCAGGTCCGCGCCGGTCAGGCTCTCCATCTGGTGTACGCCGTCCAGCGGCCCGATCGGCACCTCCGCCGGTACGGCCAGCACCGCCGCGCCGGCGGCGAGCGCGCTGGCCACCCCCGTCGGCGAATCCTCGATCGCCACGCAGCGGGAGATCGGCACCCCGAGCAGCCGGGCGGCGGTCAGGTACGGCTCCGGATGCGGCTTTGCGGCGTCGACCTCGTCGCCGCAGACGATGGCGTCGAAGCTGTCGCGCCCGAGGGTGTCCAGCGCCACCTCGACCAGCGGCCGGCCGCTGGACGTCACCAACGCCGTCGGGATGCCCGCCGCCCGCACGGCCCGCAGCAGGTTCAGTGCGCCGGGGCGCCAGCGCAGCCCGGTGCGGAACAGCTCCAGGATCCGGGCGTTGATCCACGCCGCGCTGTCCTCGGGATCGCGGCCCGGCTGGCCGAGGTCGTCGTGCAGGATCCGCATCGACGCGGCCATGCTGGTGCCGACCATCGCCCTGCGGGCGGGGCCGGACAGGGTGCCGCCGTACTCCGCCGCCAACTCGCGCAGCGCGACGTCCCACAGCTTCTCGCTGTCGACCAGGGTGCCGTCCATGTCGAAGAGCACGGCGGCCAGGTGGTGGCTGTTCAGCGGGTCCTCCCTCGGGTGCGTACCCGGGGATCCTCTCAGCCGCCGCGGCGGCGGCGCGCGCCCCGGTGCCGCGGGGTGAGCTGGCCGACGGGTTGCGCCCGCGCGCGAGACTCGGGGGCAACCGGCCGCCGGCACGGCGGTCCTCGCACGGAGGTCGCCATGCGCGTCCGATCCCTGGTCTCCCGCTGCACCGTGGTCCTGCTCGCCGCCGTCGTCGCGATCTGGCCGGCGGGGCCGGCCGCCGCGGCGAGCCTGCCGCTCGATCGGTGCTACGACCTGGAGACCCCCCAGCACGAGGATGAGCGGGACTGGTTCGCGCCGGGCAACGTGCACACCACGTGGCCCTCGCCGGTGGGCATGGTCGACCGGGACGTGTTCCGGGTGTCGGCCATGGGCAAGGTCCGCATCGACCACTGGGGCACCCAGAAGTCGATCGCCGGCGAGCCGCCGCTGGCCGGCAGCGGCTGGCCCGCGCCGGACGCCCCCCGGTACGCGCTGATCGCCAAGGTGACGTCGGGGTCCATGCTGGTGCTGAGCACCGGGCTGTTCTACGGCTCGGGCCGGTGGTTCCCGGTCGGCGCCGGGAGCGGCTGCATGCTCTACTACAACGCCGGTGAACCGTCGCGGCTGGTCTTCTCCTTCAACGACCCGAACCTCGGCGACAACGGCGGCGGCGCGGCGGTGTGGGTGCGGCAGTGGTGGAACTAGCGTTGCCCGGCGGGCTCAGGTGAGGTCGCAGGCGCCGAGGGAGCGCTCGTAGCCGCGGAAGAACGACTCGGTGCGCTGCTCGGCGGTGCCGTGCGCGCCCTCGGCGAACCACGGCTGGTCGGGGGCGTCGCCGACGGCCAGCAGCCCCTCGCGGAACTCCTCCAGGTCGCCGTCGTCGAGCTTGAGCGCCTTCGAGCGCACCGAGTCGCCGAGGTACGCCCCGGCCATGCAGTCGGCCTGCAACTCCTGCTGGATGGTGTACGAGTAGCGGATGCCGAGCCGGGCCTGGATGCCGTGCGCGTACTCGTGGCCGAGCAGGTAGAACACGAACGCGTCGCCGACCTGACGGAAGGCGCCCACCGACCAGTTCACGTCGTAGGCGATGAAGTCGCCGGCCGAGCAGTAGACGGCGTTGTTGCGCGGTAGCGGCTGCCGGCCGCACGACACCTCGCCGGCCCGCCGGTAGGGGATGATCCGGCGGATCGGCCGGAACCGCTCACCGGAGGCCCGGAACTGCTCGGCCCAGTACCGCTCGGCGATGGTCCTCGCGTCGTTGACGTCCTGCTGGAACTCCTCGACGCTGGTGGTGCCGTCGGCCCGGGTCTGCGAAGCGCCCGGCGAGGTCGGGGCGTCGGGCCGCGGCGGGGCGGGCTCCCCTGCCTCTGGTTCGGACACTCCACCGACCACACACCCGGCCGAAGCGACGAGGGCCACCAGCAGGCCGGCAAGCAGGCGTCGCGGCCGGCGTTCCCCACGCGTCGTCACAGTGCCCTCCCCGGCGTCGGCGTTGCGGTCCTGTACCCCGGCCCCGACCCGCTCATGCCACGGGCGGTGGGGCCTGCCTGACGGCGGCCAGAAGCGGGCGGCGGCGGGCGGTGGCCAGCGGCTCGCGGTGGTCAGCGGCTCGCGGTGGTCAGCGGCTCGCGGTGGTCAGCGGCTCGCGGTGCGGGAACCGACGGCGGTCAGGGGCTGGCGGCGAGGAAGACGAAGGCGGCGAGCAGCACCAGGTGCACGCCGCCCTGGAGCACGGTGGCCCGCCCTGGCACCACGGTCAGCACGCTGGTGACGACGGTGAGGGCGAGCAGGGTGACCTGGGTGCCGCCGAGGCCGAGCAGCAGCGGCCCCTCCAGCCAGATCGAGGCGAGCGCGATCGCCGGGATGGTCAGCCCGATGCTGGCCATGGCCGAGCCCAGGGCCAGGTTCAGGCTGATCTGCACGCGGTCGCGGCGGGCGGCCCGGGCGGCGGCGATCGTCTCGGGCAGCAGCACCAGCAACGCGATGACCACACCGACGAACGACGGAGGCAGGTTCACCGCGGCGACGGCCGACTCGATCGCCGGGGACACCGACTTGGCGTCGCCGACCACGGCGACCAGCGCCACCAGCAACAGACCGAGGCTGAGCAGGGCGGCCCGGTCCGACGGCGGCTCGGCGTGCCCGCCGGTCTCGAGCACCCGCCCCTGGCTGTTGACGGGCAGGAAGTAGTCGCGGTGGCGGCCGGTCTGCACCATGACGAACAGGCCGTAGAGGGCGAGCGAGACCACGGCGGCGAAGGCGAGCTGCGCCGGGGTGAACTGCGGGCCCGGCCGGCTGGTGGTGAAGGTCGGCACCACGAGGCTCAGCGCGGCGAGGGTCGTCACGGTGGCCAACGCCCCGCCGGTGCCCGCGGAATTGAACACCACGACCCTGCGGCGCAGTGCCCCGATCAGCAGCGACAGCCCGAGGATGCCGTTGCAGGTGATCATGACGGCGGCGAAGACCGTGTCACGCGCGAGGGACTGCGTCTTCTCGCCACCGCTGATCATGAGCGTGACGATCAGGGCGACCTCGATGACGGTGACGGCCACCGCCAGCACGAGCGACCCGTACGGCTCCCCCACCCTGTGGGCCACCACCTCGGCGTGGTGCACGGCGGCCAGCACCGCGCCCGCCAGCAACACGGCCACCACCACCACGATGGGACCGGACAGCGCACGCCCCCAGGTCAGGATCAACACCAGGATCGCCAGCAGCGGGACGACGACGGTCCAGTCGGTCAAGCGCGGACGGAACGGCACGGCCATTCCTCAACCCTGTCAGAACGGACGATCACCCGAGCGCGGACCGGCGGGACCGGGTACGCGACGAGGGACGACAGGTCGCGTACGGCAACCAGGGCCCGAGCGCCGGCCGGTAGGCGGCCTCCGCGTACTCCGCGCGGCTGGCCTCGCCGCCGTACGCGAGGCGCGCGTGGGCGCGGATCCGCGCGGCGGGGGTCGCCTGGTCGAACGGCACGTCGAGGGCGGCGGGCATCGCGTCCTCGACCCGGCCGGCCACGTGGTCGACGATCGCCAGCAGGAGGGCGTCGCGGGTCGGAAGGTGCGGCCCGGCCGGAAAGCCGATCGGGCGCGCCGCGGTCCCCGGGAGGGCGGTGCCGCGCGGACCGGCCCGGACAGGCGTAGGCTGGGGTCATCCCGGAAACGACGACATCCCACTCCTGAGGTGCCCGCCACGCCGGCTCCGCCCGCGGGCATGCGACGTCCGATCCGCCGCAATCGATTCGCGGCGGCACGACCCACCGTCCGGGACAGACCTTCCACCTTTCGACGGCCCCGGTGCCGTCGGCGCCCGCGCTCGACCCACGGCGGCGACGTTCACGCAGGCGTACGGCCGCACGGCCCCCGCCCGCACCCTTGCGGTGACGCCGGCGGTTGAGCGGGGCATCCACGTTGCGACCGGACGGATCGGCGCACCGGGCGCCTGCCCGGCGCAGGACGCGACCTGACGCACGACCCCACCGTTACGCCGCGGTCACGGCGATGAGGACCGACATGACGCCACCGACCCACGCTCTCGCTCCCCCATCGCCGCCGTCGACGCCGCGCCTGCGGATCGAACCGACCCGTGCCACGCGTACGCTGCTCGACGGCGGCTGGTGGCCCCGCTCGACCGACCCGATCGCCGAGCTGCCCGGCCTCGTCCTCGCCATCGACCTGCTGCACGGGCCGATCGTCCGCCTGGTCCTCAACGCCGACGTCTGGGACGGCAACCCCCGACGCCTCGCCGTGGACGGCAGGGTGGTGCGGGTGGGCTACTTCGCCAGCCAGCCCGCCAGCCTGCTGACCGCGATCTGCCGCAACGACGACCGGGTCGACCTGCTGGTCGTCCCGCCGGAGACTCCGGTCGGCCTGGCCGAGGCGGCGATGGCGCTCGCCGTCACCGCCGGCAACCTGGTCCGTTCCCCGCACCTGCTCGCCGCCGCGGGCACCGCACCCGACGCGCGTACCGGCAGCGCCGACAGGCACACCTGGGAGGGCGAGGGCGGCCGTCTCCGCACCGACCCGGGCGCCCCTGCCCTCGTCGCTTCCCACCCGGCCGACGCCGGACCCTCCGGTGTGCCGGCGCCGACAGCGCCCCCTGGGCAGCGGCGCACCGGCAGCCTTGCGACCATCACCACCGAGGAGCAGGTCATGACGATCCCCCGGCACACGATCGTGGCCGCGCTGCGTCGACGCGGCCAGCACACCAGGGCGGACTGGGTCGAGCGGGAGCTGCCGCCGCAGGTCGACACCAACCGGCATGCCGGGCTGCTCGCGACCCTGCGTCTCGACATCACCGGACTGGACGGGTCGACGGTGCGGTGAGAGTGGCCCTGCTGGGTCCGGTGGCCTGGCGGACACCGCCGCGCCACTACGGTCCGTGGGAACAGGTGACCGGCCTGCTGGCCGAAGGCCTCGTCGCGCGCGGCGTCGAGGTGACGCTCTTCGCCACGTTGGACTCGATCACCTCCGCCGCTCTCGACGGTGTCTGCCCACGCGGCTACGCCGAGGACCACGGCATGGACGGGCGGATCTGGGAGGCCATGCACGTCTCCCACGCGCTGACCCGCTCCGCCGAGTTCGACCTCGTGCACAGCCATCTCGACTGGCTGCCGCTGGCCTTCGCCGAGCACTGCGCCGCCCCGCTGCTGACCACCGTGCACGGCTTCTCCGGGGCGGGGATCCTGCCGGCGTACGAGAAGGGCCGCTCGGCCTACGTCTCCATCTCCGACGCCGACCGGGTCCGCGGGCTCGACTACCTCGCCACCGTCTACCACGGCGTCGACCTGGACGGGCTGCCGTTCACCCCGGATCCCGGCCGCGGCCTGGTGGCCTTCGGCCGGATCCATCCCGACAAGGGCACCCACACCGCCATCGAGATCGCCCGGCGCGCCGGCCGACCGCTGACCATCTGCGGCATCGTGCAGGACGAGCGGTACTTCAGCGAGCAGGTCGCGCCGCACGTCGACGGCGAGCGCGTCACCTTCCTCGGCCCCGTGGGCCCGCACCGTCGCGGCGAGGTCCTGGGCGCCGCCGCCGCGCTGCTGCACCCCGTCGCCTTCGAGGAGCCGTTCGGCCTGTCCGTGGTGGAGTCGATGGTCTGCGGTACGCCGGTCGTGGCGTACGCCCGCGGGTCGATGCCCGAGGTGGTCGACGAGGGGGTGACGGGGCTGCTCGTGCGAAGCGTCGAGCAGGCCGTCGAGGCGGTCGGGCGGGTGACGTCGATCGACCGGGCCGCCTGCCGGGCACGGGCCCGGCACCGCTTCGGCGCCGACCGGATGGTCGACGACTACCTGGCCGTCTACGACGAGCTCACCGGTCGACCCGACCGCTGACATCCTCCAGGCGCCCACGATCCGCCACGAATCCGGCTCCCACCCGATCCGGGTTCGCCGCCGGCCCCACCGTCGCTGACGCGGCGGTCGCCGGTGAACCCGTTCCGTCGGCCGTCCACGCCGCCGACGCGCCGTTACCCCGCCAGGCCCGCCCCGTACCTCGGTGGCGGCCGACAACCGGAAGGCACGGCACCTGATGTCCACCCGTTACGGCTTCCTGAGCACCCACCCGCCAACCCGATGTGGGCTGGCCACCTTCAACTCGGCCCTCGCTGCCCATCTCACCGCCGGCGGACCGCCCGGCGGCGTCGTACGGGTCACCGCCCCCGGTGACGACCCGCGCCCGGAACCCTCCGTCGTGCACACCTGGTCGACGCGGAACGCGGCCGGTTGGCGGGGCGCCGCCGCGGCGCTAAACGCCTTCGACGTGGCGGTCGTGCAGCACGAGTACGGCATCTACCCGGGCACCGACGGTGAGGACGTCCTGCCGTTGCTGCGCCGGCTCACCGTGCCGAGCATCGTGGTCCTGCACACCGTGCTGCGTCAGCCCTCGGCCCGGCAGAAGACGCTGCTGGAGCAGATCGTGGCCACCGCCGGCGCGGTCGTCACGATGACCGGCACCGCCCACGACCGGCTGATCGTCGGCTACGCCGTGGACCCGGCGAAGGTGTCGGTGATCCCGCACGGCGCCGCCGAACCGGTGGGGGCACCCACCCTGCGGCGGACCCGCCCGCACCTGCTCACCTGGGGGCTGCTCGGGCCCGGCAAGGGCGTCGAGTGGGCGTTGCGGGCACTGGCCCGGTTGCAGGACCTGGACCCGACCCCCACGTACACCATCGCCGGCCGGACGCACCCGAAGGTGATCGCGCACCAGGGTGAGGCGTACCGGGCCGGCCTGCACCGTCTCGGCGCCGAACTCGGCGTCGCGCACGCGGTGGACTACCAGGCCGCGTACCACGACCACGCCACCCTCGGGGCGCTCGTGCGCTCCGCCGACGTGGTGGTGCTGCCCTACGACTCGACCGAACAGGTGACCTCCGGCGTGCTGACCGAAGCGGTGGCCGCCGGCGTCCCCGTCGTCGCCACGCCCTTCCCGCACGCCGTAGAGCTGCTCACCGGCGGACCCGGGCTGGTCGTACCCCATCGGGACCCGGCGGCGCTGGCGGCCGCGATCCGGCGGATCCTCACCGAACCCGGCCTGGCCGCGAATCTCGCCGGCCGCTCCCGGCCGATCGCTGCGGACCTGCGCTGGCCGGCGGTGGCGGCGCGGTACGAGACCCTGGCCGGGCGGCTCATCGCCGGTCGGTCGCCCACGGCCACCCCGGCAGCGGCGTGACCACGTCGCTCGACCGGGCCGGCGGCGGCCGGGGCGCCGGGATGCCGGTGCCCGCGCCGAGCTTCACCCACCTGGCCCGGCTCAGTGACGACACCGGGCTCTTCGAGCACGCCCGGCACGCCATCGTCCGTCGGGAACACGGCTACTGCACCGACGACGTTGCCCGGGGTCTGCTGGTGGCCAGCCGGGAGCCGGAGCCGTCCGCGCAGGTGCTCCGGCTTGCGGAGTGCTACCTGGCCTTCCTGACCCACGCCCAGGACGGTCGCGGCGCCTTCCACAACCGCCTCGGCCACGACCGTCGCTGGACCGACCAGCCCGGTCTCGGCGACTGGTGGGGGCGTGCGCTGTGGGGCCTGGGGACCGCTGCCGCCCGCCATCCCGCCGACTGGATCCGCACCGAGGCGCTCGTGGCCTTCAGCCGCGGCGCGGCCCGACGCTCGGCCGCGCCGCACGCCATGGCCTTCGCCGGGCTGGGCGCGGCCGAGGTGCTGCGCCGCCATCCCGGGCACGCCGTGGCGGGGGCATTGCTCGACGACGCCGCCGGGGCCGTCGGTCCGGGCGACCCCGATCCGCGCTGGCCGTGGCCGCACCAGCAGCTCCGCTACGCCAGTGCCGCCCTCGCGGAGGTCGTCATCGCCGCCGGCCACGCGCGGGACGACGCCGCGTTGCTCGCCGACGGGCTGCGGATGCTGGCCTGGTTGTGCGATGTGCAGGTGCGCGACGGTCGGCTCTCGGTGGTACCCGTCGGTGGCTGGCGACGCGACGGTGCTCGTGCGCGCCACGACCAGCAACCCATCGAGGTCGCCGCCCTCGCCGACGCGTGCGCGACCGCCGCCGCGATCACCGGCGACCCGGCCTGGAGGGTACGGCTCGGGCGGGCCGTCGGCTGGTTCCTGGGAGACAACGACCTCGGCATGGCCATGTGGGACCCGGCGACCGGCGGCGGCTACGACGGGCTCACCGCGCACGGCCCCAACTTCAACCAGGGCGCCGAGTCGACCCTGGCGCTGATCTCCACCCTGCAGCACGCCCGGCGGTGGTCGTGACCGAGGACCTCGCCACCCGCCAGGGCCTCACCCTCGCCCCCGATCCCCGGCGGGTCGTCGTCAAGCTCTTCGTCCCGGGAGAGGACGCCGCGCTGGCACGCACCCGCGCGCACGGCCTCGTCGACCGGATCGCCGGCCTCGACGCGGACGAGACGCGACTCCTTCTCCGACGGACCCTGCGCGACTTCGGCGACCGGCACCGCGACCTGGAGGGCACCTTCCGGCACCACTACGAACTCGTCCGGCACCGGGTCGCCCGCAGCCGACAGCTCTCCCCCACCGCGCGGCTGCTGGTCGGCGCCTACTTCAGCCACGAGTACGCCGTGGAGGCCGCCGCGCTGTGCAACCCGTCCATGGTGGCCCACCCCGACCAGTCCGCGCTGCGAGCGGGGCAACTGCGGGTGGCGGTCAGCCTGCGCCAGATCGGTGAGGGCCACCTCTCCTCGATCGGGTTCGCCAGCGCCGTGCTGGGGCCCGGGAGTCGCCTCGACGTGCAGCACCGGTCGGGACCGCTGGTCAGCGGCCGGCGTAGCCACGTCCGACACCGGCGGGACCTGCTCGCCGCCGGGCTACGCGAGGAGGGCTGGGACAACGAGGTCTGCGCCACCGTGCTGGCCGCCCTGCCGGAGCAGTACGACGAGGCGGGCTTCGAACGGGCACTCGCCGCGCTGCCCCCCGACCTGCTGTACCGCCACACCACGACCGACACCCTGGAACAGTTGCGCCGGCTCTCCGCGGCCAGCTACGCCGTCGCCTTCCCGACCGACACCCTCCTGCACGAGCGGGTGCTCTGGCCGGCCACCGCGACGGAGAGCAACGGCATGGAGGACGCCCGGTTCGTCCGGTTCGTCGACGACGCCGGCGTCCCGACGTACCAGGCGACGTACACCGCGTACGACGGCCGCCGGATCGCCGCCCGGAGGTTGGCCAGCGACGATCTGAGCCAGTTCCGGATCGACCCGATGCGCGGACCGGGTGCCCGGAACAAGGGGATGGCGCTCTTCCCCCGCACCGTCGACGGCCGGCAGTTGGCGCTCTGCCGCTCCGACGGCGAGACCATCGGCCTGACCGTCCTGGCCGACGACGGGACCTGGCAGGCCCCGGTGCCACTGCACGGCCCGCGCCGCAGCTGGGAGCTGATCCAGGTCGGCAACTGCGGGTCGCCCGTCGAGACGACGGCGGGCTGGTTGGTGTTCACCCACGGCGTCGGCCCGATGCGCCGCTACGCCATCGGGGCTCTGGTGCTCGATCCGCACCGTCCGGAGCGGGTGATCGCGGAGCTGCCCGGACCGCTGCTGGCCCCCGACGACACCGAACGCGAAGGGTACGTGCCCAACGTCGTCTACTCCTGCGGCGGCCTGCTCCACGACGGCCTGCTCTGGCTGCCGTACGGCGCCAGCGACGCCCGGGTCGGCTTCGCCACCGTACCCCTCGACGCGCTCGTGGAGGCCATGGTCGGGTACGCGTCCGGCTGAGCCGTACGGGCCCCGGCGGCCGGTGACCGGCCGCCGGGACCCACCCCCGTCAGGACTAGTTGGTCCTGCGGCGGTAGAGGAAGAGCAGGCTCGCGCCGGTGGCGACGGCGAGGCTGCCGAGGCCCGTCAGAACGGGCACCAGCGCACCCCCGCCGCTAGCACCGGTCACGGGCAACTGGGTGCGGCTCGGAGAGGGGGACCGGGTCGGCGTACCCGTGGGCTGTCCGGTCGGCGTGCCCGTCGGGGTGCCGGTCGGCGTGCCCGTGGGAGTGCCGGTCGGCGTGCCGGTGGGCGTCCCTGTCGGCGTCCCCGTCGGGGTGCCCGTCGGGGTGCCGGTCGGCGTGCCGGTCGGCGTGCCCGTGGGTTGGCCGGTCGGCGTGCCCGTGGGGGTGGTGGTCGGGCTTCCTGTCGGCTGGAGGCAGACGGGAGCGTTGATGGTGTTGGTGTCGAGGGTGACCGCACCGGTCCGGGCCAGGGCCCGGCCCTGCAGGGTCGCGCCGGTGTTCATGCTGATCGAGGCCTGGGCCAGGATGTTGCCGACGAATCGGGTGCCGGTGCCGAGCGTCGCCGAGCTGCCCACCTGCCAGTAGACGTTGCAGGGTGAGGCGCCGTTGATGAACACGACGCTGCTGTTGGCGGCGGTGACGAGGGTGGAGGCGATCTGGAAGATGAACACCGCCGCCGGGTCGCCCTGGCTGTTGAGCGTCAGCTGACCGGTCAGCTGCGCGGCGCCGATGCGGTACACCCCCGGGGTGAGCGTGGCGCCACCGAGTTCGGCCGGCAGGTTGGTGAACGGAGTCCGACCGGCGGCGTCGTTGTAGGCGGTCGTCAGGTCGTCCTTGGCCTGCAGAGCCACGGCGTCGCCGAGGTGGATCTCGCCGGCGACGATGCCCGGCGGGAAGCCAGGCGCGGTGTTGCCGGGGTAGACGCCCAGGCTCTGTGCCAGGAAGCTGGGACCGGTGTTGGTCACGGTGGAGCCGGCCAGCACGGAGAAGTTCGCCGCTGTGCCCAGGCCGACCGGCGCCTCGGCCGCGCGGGCACCGGTGCCACTGACGATCAGCACAGCGACGGCCGCAGTGACCGCGGCGACGGCCGCGAGCGCCGGCATCGCCGCGCGCCGGAGATGACGGATTCGGGTGACTGTCACGATGTAGCCCTCTCATGGCGCGTCTCCCGCCGCCGCGACAGCGGCAGGAGTCACACACCTGCAAATGGATGTATCGGACTTTCGCACAGATATGCCCTTAAAGGATTAAAACCACATAATCCTCGAACCGGCGGCCGCGGGCGGCACCCCGCCGCCGCCCGGCACACTCCCCACACGCCACGCGGTCGGCTGCCCCAACCGGGTCTAATGCGCCGAAACGCCCCCGCTGCCGTCGCGCTGTCCCCACGATGAGGACAGGAACGGACTCGGACTTGGAAAGGAGCAGTGCGGCATGAGGCGTCGACGTAGCAGGAGGGTGCCGCTGACGCAGGCGGCAGCGATGTCCCTGGCAGCGGTGGTGGCGGCGGCCGTCGTCGTACGAGCCCGGCGTCGCCGCGGCACGGGTGACGCGGCGAACGGTGCTCTCCCCGCCCCGCAGGAAGCGGTGTTCGCCGACGCGGGCACGGGCGGGGTGCCGGTCACCGACGGCATGCCCGGCCAGGACAGACGAACGGCGTCGCCGGCAGCCGCGACGCGGTGAGCTCGGGCGGCGCCTCCCAGCGACGGGCCGCGCGCCGCCACCGCCGTCGATCCTGACGCGCGCTGGCTGTCGCCGTCGTTCCTCCCGAAGGACCGCCTGCTCGACGACGTCGGCAGGCCGAGAACCCCACGTGCACGGAGCCGCGACCCATGAGCGATGCGACCCTCGACACCCATCGTCACGGCGGCAGTCAGTACGCGGAACTGTCGCGCCTCATCCGGCAGGCCGGCCTCCTCGATCGACGGCGCGCCTACTACGCGCTGCGCATGGGGGCGCTCGGCGCGTGCTACGTCGGCGCGTGGGCGCTGTTCGGGTGGCTCGGCGAGTCCTGGTGGCAGCTCGGCGTCGCGGCCGCCCTCGCGGTCGTCTTCGCCCAGGCCGGGTTCATCGGCCACGACGCCGGGCACCGCCAGATCTTCCGCACCCGCCGCGCCAACGACCTGGTCGGCCTGGTGCACGGCAACCTCCTGATCGGCCTCAGCTACGACTGGTGGGTCACCAAGCACAACCGTCATCACGCGCACCCGAACACCGAGGGCCACGACCCGGACATCGTCGTCCGGCCGCTGTCGTTCACCCCGGAGCAGGCGCGGCGGCAGCGGGGGCCGGGGGCGGTCGTGGCCCGCTACCAGGCGTATCTGTTCTTCCCGCTGCTGCTGCTGGAGGGCCTGCACCTGCACGTCGCCAGCGTCAGGGCCGTCGTCGGCCCGGGCCGCGTGAGGCGGCGTCCGGTGGAGGCGGCACTGCTGGCCCTGCACACCGTCGGCTATCTCGGGGCCGTGGTCCTCGTCCTGAGCCCGGCGCAGGCCGTCGCGTTCGTCCTCGTCAACCAGGGCCTGCTCGGCCTCTACCTCGGCAGCGCCTTCGCCCCCAACCACAAGGGCATGCCGATCCTCGCCGCCGACGACCGGGTCGACTACCTCCGACGCCAGGTGCTCACCTCCCGCAACGTACGCGGCAGCTGGTTCCTCGACGGCCTGCTCGGTGGCCTGAACTATCAGATCGAGCACCACCTCTTCCCCAACATGCCACGGCCCCACCTGCGGCGCGCCCGGCCGCTGGTCCGGCAGTTCTGCGCCGAGCACGCCATTCCCTACCACGAGACCAGCCTGACGGGTTCGTGGGCACAGGTGCTGAGGCACCTGCACGCCGTCGGGTCGGGTCGGGCGGTCGACGACGCCGCAGCGGGCTGAGGCACGGCCGGGAGGTGGGTGGCGGGCGGGTCGACGGGCGCGGGATGCGCCGGTGCCCGCGCGGTGCGTACAGTTCCGGGTCGGACTTGGCGTGGGCCGGGACGATCCGGCGCGGGAAACGGGACGAGACAGCGACGGCATGACGGCGGACAAAACTACGGACACCGGCCACGACGGCATCGACCGGAGCCAGCTGGAGACCTGTCTCAGTGTCTTCGAGGCGCTGGAGGACCTGCCTCCCGACCACCCCGACGTGGTGCGCGTGCAGCGGGCCACGGCGCGGCTCTACAAGGTGATCAAGCAGCGCCGGCGCGAGGAGCGTCGGGACGCCATCGCGGCGGCGGACCGCGCGGTGACGGCGGCCACCGCCACCGGCGCCCCGGGACGCATCGACGACGAGACCCAGGGGATACCACTCGCCTCCCCCACCGAGGGCACCACGGCGGGCTTCCTGCACAACCCACGCGGCTGCTACGTCTGCAAGCAGCGCTACCGCGAGGTGGACGCCTTCTACCACCAGCTCTGCCCCTCCTGCGCCGCGCTCAACCGCGAGCGCCGCGACGCGCGCACCGACCTGACCGGCCGGCGCGCGCTGCTCACCGGCGGCCGGGCGAAGATCGGCATGTACATCGCGCTGCGGCTGCTGCGCGACGGCGCGCACACCACGGTGACCACGCGGTTCCCGCACGACGCCGTACGCCGGTTCGCGGCGATGCCCGACAGCGGGGACTGGCTGCACCGCCTGCGGATCGTCGGGATCGACCTACGCGACCCCGCCCAGGTGATCGCGCTCGCCGACTCGGTCAGCGAGCAGGGCCCCCTCGACATCCTGATCAACAACGCGGCGCAGACCGTGCGGCGCAGCCCCGACGCGTACGCGCAGCTCGTCGCCGCGGAGACGGCGGCGCTGCCGGAGGGCCCCCTGCCGGAGATCGTCACGTTCGCCAAGCCGGCCGGCCGGGACGAGACGGCGGGCAGCCTGACCGCCTCGCCCCGGTCGACCCCGCTCACCCCGCACGCGCTCACCGCGCTCGCGCTGACCAGCGGCTCCGCCTCGCCGGAGCGGATCGCGGCGGCCACCGCCATCGACGCCGGCGGTCTGGTGCCGGACCTCGACCCGGTCAACAGCTGGGTCCAGCGGGTGCACGAGGTCGATCCGGTGGAGCTGCTGGAAGTGCAGCTGTGCAACGTGACGGCGCCGTTCGTGCTGGTCAGCCGGTTGCGTCCGGCGATGGCCGCGGCGCCGGCCCGTCGCAAGTACGTGGTGAACGTCTCGGCGATGGAGGGTCAGTTCGGGCGCGGGTACAAAGGGCCGGGACACCCGCACACCAACATGGCCAAGGCCGCGCTGAACATGCTGACCCGCACCAGCGCCGAGGAGATGCTGACCGACGGCATCCTGATGACCAGCGTCGACACCGGTTGGATCACCGACGAGCGGCCCCACCCGACGAAGATGCGGCTGGCGGACGCCGGTTTCCACGCCCCGCTGGACCTGGTCGACGGCGCTGCCCGGGTGTACGACCCGATCGTCCGCGGCGAGCAGGGCGAGGACCTCTACGGGTGCTTCCTCAAGGACTACGCGCCCTGCGCCTGGTAACCGGCACGTCACCAATCCGACACTATTGCCAACCCTCGATGCGTGTGTAAAAGTTCTTCACTGACTTCAACCTCGTGCAAGAAATCCTTCGAGGGGGACCGGGATGAGAAGGACCACCACCTGGCTGATGGGCCTCGCCACCGCGGCGGGGCTCACCGTCACGCTCGGCTCGGCGGCCGTCGCGGAACCGGCGCCGGCCGCACAGCCGCAGTCCGTGGTGGCGTCGGCGGTCGGTCCGCAGCCCGGCACCTTCGTCGGTAAGGGCTTCGACACCTGCGCCGCCCCGTCGCAGTCGGCGATGAACGCGTGGCGCGCCAGCTCGCCGTACCGCGCGGTGGGCATCTACATCAGCGGGGCCAGCCGCACCTGTGCGCAGCCCAACCTGACGGCGACCTGGGTCAGCAACCAGACCGCCAACGGTTGGCGACTCATCCCCATCGAGCTCGGCTACCAGGCGCCCTGCGGCACCCGCGCGCCGAAGATGTCCGGCGATCCCGGCACGGCGCGCTCGCAGGGCCGCACCGCCGCCGACAGCGCCGCCAACGCCGCGCGGGCGCTGGGCATCGGCGCCGGCAGCACCATCTACAACGACATCGAGCACTACCCCACGACCACGGCGTGCCGCGCGGCGGTGCTGTCGTTCCTGTCCGGGTGGGTCGAGCGGTTGCACACCCACGGCTACCTGGCCGGCATGTACTCCAGCGGCTCCTCCGGCATCAGGGACGTCTGCCTGGAATACCACAACACGAGCTACACCAGGCTGGACCAGATCTGGATCGCCTGGTGGAACGGCGTGGCCGACACCGACGCCGGCTCCTACTGCTCCGACGCCTACTACGCGAACCACCAGCGGCTGCACCAGTACGCCGGTGACGTGACGGAGACCTGGGGCGGCGTGACGATGAAGATCGACCGCAACTACCTGGACGTGAGCGCGTCCCCGCAGTCGCCGCCGCAGCAGTGGAGCACCACCGTCGACAACACCACGGCCGGCCGGTTCACGGCGAGCACCAACTGGAGCACCTCGGCGTACTCCGGCAGCCGGTACGGCACGGACTACCGGTACGCGAACCCGACCTCGGCCAGCGACGTCGCCTGGTACCGGGCGAACATCCCGGCGACGGGGAGCTACGAGATCTCGGTCTGGTACCCCGCCGACCCCGGATACAACAGCCAGACGCCGTACCTCGTCGCCACCGCCTCGGGCAACCAGTCGGTGACGGTCGACCAGCGCGTCAACGGCGGCCGGTGGGTGTCGATCGGCGTGTTCACGCTCGCGGCCGGCGACGGCAACAAGGTCGGGGTGAGCCGCTGGACCAGCGGCAGCGGCTACGTGGTCGCCGACGCGGTGCGGATCACCCGCGCCTGACCCGACGCCGCCGGGTCAACGCCGGTGGTCCGGGTAGTTCTCGCCCAGCTCGATCTCGGCCCGTACGGCGAACTCGCGCAGTCTGGTCATCGCCTCGGCCGGCCCGCCGGTGGCCTGCACCATGGCCGACTGGGCCAGGATGATCAGCGCCTCGACCGCCTCCTGCGGGCGGGGGTTGACCAGGGCCGCGACCTGGCCCATGTCGTCGTCGAAGTAGGCGAGCAGGATCCGGCTCGCCAGCCCGATGGTCCGGGCGGTGTCCCGCGACAGGTCGTCCGCACCGCCTGACGTCACGTTCCGCCCTCCCCCACGCCGCCGCGCACCCACGACAGCAACCCGGCCCCACCGCTGCGGGACGTCCACGCCCGTGCGGACACCCCCACTCTGCACGGTCCGCGCCACCTGCCCGGCCCCGCGCGCGTCGTGGGATCCGGCTGCCGCGCGACGCGGGCGGCCGGCCGCCTCGCCCGCGCGGCATGCGGCGCGACGCGTCCGCCGCGCG
>NZ_JBAKHL010000146.1:0-2549 GCF_036902715.1 Micromonospora sp. CPCC 205546 | reverse complement strand
GGCGCCGGATGACGGCGACCGCACCCCAGGCGGCGGCGGAGCCCCCGGCAGCGACTGAGGCCCCGGCGGCGGGCGGCGGGGCGGCGGGCGGCGGGGCGGCGGGGTGCCGGGCGGGACCGGCGGGGTGCCGGGAGCGGTCACCGGCGGCCCTCTCCTCAGTCCACGGCGGCCGGTCGACGGGCCGCTCGGGCCGACCGTACCAAGCGGACCACCACCACGATCACGAACAGCGTCATCAGCGGCGCCCCGACGGTCTTGGTGTACCGGGCCAGCCCCGTGCCGTCGGCGAGCACCAGGAACGACGAGACGATCGCGACCACCGCGAACCAGCCGGTGCGCCGCGCCACGGCCGCGAGCACCGCCAGCGGCCACGTCCAGTACCAGGGGTGGAACAGCGGGGCGAGCGCGACGGTGGCGGCCAGCGCCAGGCCGGCGTGCCAGATCGGCTCCCGGTGCCGCGCCCGCCACCACAGCCAGAGCAGCACCAGCGCCAGCGCCGCCATGCCGATCCCCCGGGTGACCGGCAGCGGGTCGCCGTGCCAGCCGAACGGCGCGGCGAGATAGGCGACGGTCTGCCCCACCGCCGTCGGCGGCGAGGTCCAGGCGATCACCAGGCCGCCCTGTTCCAACCCGGTCACCCAGCCGAAGCCGAGGCCGGTGGCGAGGGTCGCGCCGACCACGGCGGCGACCGCCCCGCCGACCACCCACCCGCCGTCGCGCAGCAGCGCCCTGACCGAGTACGCCCCGACGATCGCGGCCAGCGCCGCGAACGGCACCACGACCAGCGCGGTCACCTTGATCGCGACGGCGAGGCCCAGCAGCACTCCCCCGCCGAGCAGCGGCCCGGGGCGGCCCGGCCGGGACACCACCACGGCCAGCCCGGCGACGAGCAGCCCCACCATCAGCGCGTCGTTGTGCGCCCCCGAGACCAGGTGCACCCCGATCAGCGGCGACCCCAGCGCCAGCCAGACCGCCCGGCCGGCCGGCACCCCGCAGCGGCGGGCCAGCGCCGGCAGGCTGGCCGCGGTCAGCCCCACTCCGGCGACGGCGAGCAGCCGGAACAGCACGATGCTGCCGACCAGCGACCCGGTCGCCTCGACCACCGCCCCGGCGAGCAGCACGAACAGCGGCCCGTACGGGGCGGAGGTGTCGCGCCAGATGTAGGAGATGGTGTCCAGCCACGGGCACGGCAGCGCCGAGACGCCCTGCTCGTACGGGTTGAGGCCGGCGGCGTAGCTGGCGCCCTGGCAGGCGTACGCGTAGACGTCCCGGCTGCCCAGCGGCGGCGTGACGAGCAGCGGCAGCAGCCAGAGCCCGACGGTGACCAGCGCCCAACGGGTCGACGGCACGCCGTCGCGCAGCGCCCACCAGGCGTACGCCATCGCGCCGGTGCCGACCGCCCAGGTGGCGATGATCAGCGGGCCGTACGGGCCCTGCCAGATGCTGACCGGGGAGGGACGCAGGTCGCCGTCGGGGAACGCGCCGCCGAGGAACGCGGCCACGGCGAGCAGCGTCGAGCCGGCGAGGCCGATCCAGCGCGCGAGGTGGTGAGGCACGCCGGACATGCTGCCAGTACGGTGGTTCGCGGCACGGAGGTGGGCATGCGGCGCAGTCGGGTGGTGGCGGTGGCCGCCGGGTCCGCCGCGCTCCTCGGCGTCCTCCACGTCATCCTCCCGCCGACCGGCTCCGACCTCGCCGCACAGGTCGCGCGGGCCGACTTCTTCGCCGCCCACGGCTTCGCCCCCGTCGACCTGCGCTGGTACGGCGGCGTACAGCAGTTCGGCTACAGCCTGCTCTCCCAGCCGGTGATGGCGCTGTTCGGGGTGCGGGTCACCGGCGCGCTGGCCCTGGTGGCGGCGGCCACCGCGTTCGCGGCGCTGCTGGTGCGTAC
Source organism: Micromonospora sp. CPCC 205546 (assembly GCF_036902715.1). Taxonomy (NCBI): domain Bacteria; kingdom Bacillati; phylum Actinomycetota; class Actinomycetes; order Micromonosporales; family Micromonosporaceae; genus Micromonospora; species Micromonospora sp. CPCC 205546. The sequence goes on along the minus strand of NZ_JBAKHL010000146.1, from coordinate 658 downwards.
CGGGGTGCCCCGCCCGCTGCTCGGCAGTCTGGTCGGGGTGCTCACCATCGCCGGCAACCTGGTCTCGGGCCGGGTGACGTACGGCCTCGGGGTGGCCTTGGGCCTCGGGGCGCTGCTCGCCCTCACCCTTCCCGGTGTCCGGGCCGACGCCGGCCCGGACCGACAGGCACGGCGCCGACAGGTCATCCGGCTGGGGCTGGCGGCGGCCGGGGCGCTGCTGGCCTCGGCGACGAGCCCGGTCGCGGGCCTCTTCGTCGGCCTGGCCGGGGCGGCGCTGCTGCTGACCCGCCGGTACGCCGACGGGCTGGTGCTCGGCGTCGCCGCCGCGCTGCCGCTCGGACTGACCGCCCTGCTCTTCGGCGACGGCGGCTGGATGAACATCAGCCGCACCGACACGGTGCGCGCCGCGCTGACCAGCCTGCTCGTGGCCGCGCTGGTGGGGTACCGGCCGGTGCGGGTGGGTGCGCTGCTCTCGGCGGCCGGGGTGCTGGCGGCGGCGCTGGTGCACACCCCCGTCGGGCTGAACGCCACCCGGCTGGCCGTCATGTTCGCCCTGCCCCTGCTGGCCGCCGCCGCCCGTCCCCCGGCCGCGCTGACGGCGGGGCTCGCCCGGCGCGGCCGGACCGGTGCGCCACCCGCCGCGCGGGCCGCAGCCGGG
>NZ_JBAKHL010000145.1:0-3330 GCF_036902715.1 Micromonospora sp. CPCC 205546 | reverse complement strand
AATCCTTGAACGCCCGCTACCGGCGGGCGGTCAAGGCCCGCGGCCACTTCCCCAACGAGCAGGCCGCGTTGAAGTGTCTGTACCTGGTGACCCGGTCCCTGGACCCCACCGGAGCAGGCAGAACCCGATGGACCATGCGCTGGAAACCCGCATTGAACGCCTTCGCCATCACCTTCAGCGACCGCTTCCCGAACGCCGAGACCTACTAACCAAGATCGCCGGAAACACCCTTAGCGAGACAGGCCCGTTACCTGCTCCCGGCTGGTGCCGGGATGGCGATAGGTGGCTCAGCTGGTTGCGTCTGGCGGCTGTGCCAGGCGGTCTCGTACTCGTTCGGGCTGAGGTAGCCCAGCTCGCGTTGGATGCGGCGTGTGTTGTACCAGCCGTCGATGTAGGCGAAGATCGCGTTCTCGGCCTCGTCGCGGGTCCGCCACGAGGTGCGGTAGACGAGTTCGATTTTCAACGTTGACCAGAAGTTCTCCATCAGCGCGTTGTCGTATGAGTCGCCGACGGAGCCCATGGAGGGCAGGATCCCGTTGTCCTGTAAGCGTTCTGAGAAGCGGAACGACGTGTAGTTGGTGAGTTCAACCGGTCGTCGCAACACCTCAATCTTGGAGGTGTCGATGGGCAGGCCGGCGGGGTGGATGAAGGCGTTGACGGGCAGGTCGCCGATGAAGTCCCCAGGAAAGCCGTCGCTGCGGCGGGAAGTCGAGCGCTTGTTCTGGCGTGAGATCGCCAGAGGGCTGACCAGCGAGGACGCCGGGACCGCGGTGGGTGTGTCGCAAGCGGTCGGAAGCAGGTGGTTCCGGCAGCGTGGCGGCATGCCGCTGTTGATGGTTGCCCAGGTCACGGGCCGGTATCTGTCGTTCGCCGAACGCGAAGAGATCGCCCTGCTCAAGGGCCAGGGCCTCGGGGTCAGGGAGATAGCCCGTCGACTGGGTCGTGACCCTTCGACTGTCTCCCGAGAGTTGCGCCGCAACGCGGCGACCCGGGGAGGCAAGCTCGACTACCGGGCGTCGGTGGCGCAGTGGAAGGCAGAACTGCTCGCGAGGCGTCCGAAGGTGGCGAAGTTGGTCACCAATGAGCGGCTGCGCGAATACGTGCAGGAGCGGCTCTCGGGCCAGGTCCGGTGCCCCGACGGGACGCCGGTGCCGGGCCCGGTGGCGGCACCGTGGAAGGGACGCAACAAGCCACGGCGTCAGGACCGACGCTGGGCCAACGCGTGGAGCCCACAGCAGATCTCCCACCGGCTGAGGCTCGACTTCCCCGATGATGACGGCATGCGCATCTCGCACGAGGCGATCTATCAGTCCCTGTTCATCCAGGGACGGGGCGCGTTGAAGCGTGATCTGGTCGCCTGTCTGCGCACGGGCCGCGCCTTGCGCGTGCCACGTGCTCGGGCCCGGCGGCGTCGTGACGGCATGGTCACCCCGGAGGTGATGATCAGCGAACGGCCCGCCGAGGCCAGCGACCGTGCCGTCCCGGGGCACTGGGAGGGAGACCTCATCATCGGGCTGGACCGATCCGCGATCGGCACGCTCGTCGAGCGAACGACCCGCTTCACGATGCTGCTGCACCTGCCACGAATGGACGGCTGGGGCGTCGAGCCGCGCGTGAAGAACGGCCCAGCATTGGCCGGTCGCGGTGCTGAGGCCGTCCGCGATGCGATCGCCGCAACGATCACCACCCTGCCGGATCGGCTGCGCCGGACACTGACCTGGGACCGCGGGAAAGAACTCGCCCAGCACGCCCAGCTGAGGATCGACACGGGCGTCCGGGTCTACTTCGCCGATCCGCACAGCCCATGGCAGCGCGGCACCAACGAGAACACCAACGGTCTGCTGCGCCAGTACTTCCCCAAGGGCACCGACCTGGCCCGCTGGGGCCGCTACGACCTCGACGCCGTGGCCGCCACCCTCAACAACCGACCACGTAAGACACTCGGCTGGAGAACGCCAGCCGAAGCCATGAACGAACAGTTACGCTCGATCCAAAGCAGCGGTGTTGCGACGACCGGTTGAATCCGCCGTTCGATCCCCTGTCCGAGTGGTGGATCAACTGGCCGTCGCGGACGTCGCGCGACCAGATGCCGTATTCGAGGGCGGCGAGGATCAGGTCGGTGTCGCAGCGGTCGGAGGTCTTCCACCCCACGATCCGGCGGGAGAACACATCCCGGACCGCGGCGAGCCAGAACACCCCTTCGCCGCACGGTATGCGGGTGGCGTCGGCGACCCACAGGCGGTTCGGCCCCGCTGCGGTGAACTGCCGGTTGACCAGATCCGGCGCCGGGATGTGCCGCGGGTCCTGCCGGGTGGAGCCGCCGCGCCAGCCTCGACGCAGGAACGCCCCCTGCCAGCCCTGCTCGGCCATCAGCCGCTCGATGCGTTTGCGGCCCACATGGATGCCGTCACGGCGCAGCTGCCGATGCACCCGGTCCGCGCCGTAGGTGCGCCCCGATGTCTCCCAGATCTCGTGGATGTTGGAGATCAGCCCCAGGTCGACCACGTCGCGGTCGCAGGGCTGCTCGGCCTGCTTCACCCACGCGTAGTAGGTCGAGGCGCCGATGTTCAGGACCCGTAGCAGGAGCGCGACCGCGAACTGGTCACGGTGTTCGTGGATGAACCTCATGACCGTCGCCGGGTCGGGTCGAGCTCCGCCGCGAAATACGCGCTCGCGGCCTTCAGGATCTCGTTCGCCCGCCGCAGCTCGGCGACCTCCCGGCGCAGCCGGCGGTTCTCCTCGGCCATCTCGCTGGTCGGCCGGTCGTGACGCTCGTCGGCGTCGGCCTCGGCCTGCCGGATCCAGTTCCTGAGCGCCTCGTGATGCACGCCGAGCTGCTCGGCCAGGCGCCGGATGACGGGCTTCGGGTCCGACTCGCGATACAGGCGCACAGCGCGCTGACGTAGCTCATCGGGGTACTTCTTCGGTGCTGCCACGGACGACTTCCTCCCCCACGGCCATCAGACCATGGTCAAGAAGCTCCATGAAAGCGGGGGTGGCTCAGTAAGTGCGGCCGCCTGAGCAGCAGCACCAAGTCTTCATGCTGCCGCTGGTGCAATAGTATGCGCCACTGGAGTTGATGGGACAGTTGGGCTGCCCGAAGGCCAAGTCACAGCACCGCCAAGTGGCCAATGGTGCTGCGAACGCTTCGCGGCCCAGCGCGGTGACACCCGCAGCTGCTCCGACCACGGTTATGCCGATCTTGCCCATCAGTCCGAAGAACCCGCGCCGACTGCTCTGGGAGTGTGGACCTAACGGTGTTTCCGGCCTGACCTGCCAGGCGTTGTGCCTGGTGAGGAGGGTGCCGTGATGACCGCGACACTGAACGAC
>NZ_JBAKHL010000144.1:0-3635 GCF_036902715.1 Micromonospora sp. CPCC 205546 | reverse complement strand
GCCGCGTGGTCCACCCGCACCGCCGACCCGTCCGACGCGACACTCACCACGAGGTCGACATCCACCGCCTCCGGCCCCGCCTCGGCCACCGGGCCGTCCACCAGGCCCACCACCACCGGTCCCGTCGCGGCCGCGTCCAGGGCGACCGGCCCGGCCAACGCCGCACCGACCCGCGTCACCAACTCCCCGAAACCCGGATCATCGGCGACGTCGACGCGCAACGCGCCGCCCGGCGACAGCCCCACCACCACCTCGGCCTGACCGGTGTACCGGGCCAGCACCCCCAGCAGGCCGGCCAGCACCACCGCGCCGGGGGACTGCGCGCCCGCCCGGTCGGGCAGCCGCACCGCCCGGAACTCGGAGGCCGCCCGGGCCGGCCACGCCGTCGGCCGGCGCAGGTCTCCCATCAGGTCGAGGACCTCGAGGTCGCTCCCGGGCCCGGCCACATCCGTGGCCTGGGCCGGAGCACCAACGAACCCGACAGACATGAGCCAACCTCCGATCAGGACCGGCGTCACCCACAGGGGTACGCCGGAGGAAACAACCACGAACTCCGGGAACGCGCCTCGCGCCCCACGGCATGACGAGCAGCCCGGTGTGAGCGGGGTGAGACGGTCAACCGGCGGTGGGAAGCCCCGCCGGTCCGGCTTCGAGGAAGCGCAGCATGTGCCCGTTCAGCTCCTCGGCGAAGCTGTACGGCAGGTAGTCGGTGCGGATGGTGACGCGCAGCAGGGCGTGGTCGACGCGGGGCAGCACCTCGACCGTGAGGCCGTTGGGCACCTCCCGGGCGTACGGGTCGACGACCTCCTCGGCCCGGCAGCCCGGCAGTTCCAGCGGAAGGACCACGTTGTCCTGGAACACGAACGTCGGCAGGCTCGCCACCACCTCCCCGGAGAGCCCGGCGGCGGGGTCGTCGGCGGTCTCCGCGAAGGGGACGTCCTGGGCCCGCATGAGGTCGCTGATCGTCTCGTTGACGCGTAGGACGAGTTTGTCGTCCTGCGGCCCGTCGAACCGCACCCGGACGCAGTTGAGGTTCAGCCGGGTGGTGAAGGCGGAGTCGAGCACCCGGCTGCCCCGCTTGGCCACGACCATCAGCAGGGCGATGTCGTCCTGCTGGTGGATGGCGCGCAGCGCGGAGGCGAATGCCGCCACGAAGTAGCTGGCCCGGCTGAAGCGGTGTTCGCGGGCGGCGCGGTCCCAGCGTTGCAGGACGTCGGGGGCGACGGTGACGATGTGTCCGGCCTTGGGTCCCCAGGCCAGCGCCTGTTCCAGGGGCGCCGTGGCCTGGCCCCGACCCTGACGGGGCAGGCCGCGCAGCTGTTCGCGCCAGTAGGCCCGCTGGGCTTCGAGGTCCGTGGCGTCGCGCAGCCGGGTGTACTCGTCGTACGACTGGCGCAGCGTCGGCGCCGGTCGATCCCACACCGGAGCCGCACCCGCCAACCGCGCCGCGTACGCGTGGCTGAGATCCCGCACCAGCAGCGCGTACGACCACCCGTCGAAGGCGATGTGGTGGATGCCGACGCCGAACAGGACGCGGTTGGTCGATCGCTCCCGGATCAGGGCGGCCCGCCAGTTGCGGCCCTGGGTGTAGTCGAGCGGCTGCTGCACCGCTTCCGCCAACTGCTCCAGCGCCTCCTGCTCGCCGGTGGCGTCGGTGAGCAACCGTAGCTGCGGCATGCCCGGGTTCGGCGGGACGAGTGCCACGGGTGGATCCGTCCGTCGGTAACGGGCGTACAGGGCCTCGTGGCGGCGGTGCACGTCGCCGAGCGCCGCCATCAGCGCCCGCAGGTCCAGCTCACCCTCGATCCACCAGGTGACCGGGACGACGACCTCCGGCGGGGACATCAGGCACTTCGCCACCTGCTGGGCGAGCGGGACCGGGCCGGGGCGCTGACGGGCCCGCCCGGCGGTCGAACCGGTCTCCGTACGGCGCGCAGCGGTGGTGAGCCAGTGGGCCAGCCCCTGCGGGGTGGGGGTGCGGTGGATCTGCGAGACGGGCACGATGACGTCCGCCGCCTCGTCGATGCGTGTGGCCACGGTCGCCGACTGCAGGGACGTGCCGCCGAGGTCGAAGAAGCTGTCGCGCGTGCCGACCCGGTCGATGCCGAGCACCGTCGCGAACACCCCGGCCACGAGCCGTTCCTCGTTCGTCGTCGGCTCGACGAACTCCACCCCGAGGTCGGGGCGTTGGGTGTCGGGTGCGGGGAGGGCGTTCCGGTTGATCTTTCCGGTGCCGCCGACGGGGAACCGGTCGAGGATCATGATGACGGCGGGGACCATGTAGGTGGGCAGTACGGCGGCGGCGTGCTCGCGTAGCTCGGTCACGGCGGGGTGCCGGCCGTCGCGTCCGGTGACGTAGGCGATGAGGCGGGTGGTGCCGTGGTCTTCGCGGCGGGTGACGATGGCGGTGGCGACGTCGGGGTGTTGTTCGAGGGTGGCTTCGATTTCGCCGAGTTCGATGCGGATGCCGTTGACTTTGACCTGGTGGTCCATGCGGCCGAGGATTTCGAGTGCGCCGGTGTTGTTCCAGCGTCCGAGGTCGCCGGTGCGGTAGGCGGTGCCGCCGTCGTAGGGGTCGGTGACGAAGCGTTGGGTGGTGAGTTCGGGACGGTTGAGGTAGCCGTCGGCCACTCCGAAGCCGGCGACGAGGATTTCGCCGGGCACGCCCATGGGGACGAGGTTGAGATGGGCGTCGACGACGCGGATCTGGCGGTTGGGCATGGGCCAGCCGATCGGCACGTACGCGCCGCCCCAGCCCGCCGATGCGTCGAACCACGTGCACGCCACCGCGATCTCCGCCGGCCCGTACGCGTTCAGCACCCGCGTACCGGCCGCCAACCACCGTTGCGCCAGCTGCGGTGGGACGGCCTCGCCGCCGAAGATGATGCAGCGCAGGCCGGGGCAGGCCGCCGGGTCGAGCGGGGCGATGTTGGTGGCCGGCCCGAACGTGTGGGTGACGCCGTGGGTGTTGACGAGGTCGGTGAGCCGACGCACGTCGAGCAGGTCGTCGCGGGAGCAGACGACGACGCGACCGCCACCGGTGAGCGTCGCGAAGATTTCCCCGAACGCGGCGTCGAAGACCGGGGCCGCCGAGTGCAGCATGCGGCTGTCGGGGCCGATGGCGCACTCGTCGGTCATCCACGACAGGAAGTTCGCCAGCTTGTCGTGGGTGAGCACCACGCCCTTCGGGGTGCCCGTGGATCCCGACGTGTAGATGACGAACGCCGGCGCGTCGGCCGGCACCACCGGCAGATCCACCGGTTCACAGGCCCGCACCACCGGCCAGTCGTCGTCCAGCGCCACCACGGACACGCCGTCGCCGCCCGGAACCCGGGGCGCCACCGCGCCGACGGTGAGCACGATCCGGGCGCCGTGGTCGGCGAGCAGCATCCGCATCCGCTCCGCCGGCCAGGACACGTCCATCGGCGTGTACGCCGCACCCGCCCGCAGGACGGCCACCGTCGCCACCAGGGACCACAGGCCGCGTTCCAGCGCCAGCGACACCACGTCGCCGACGCCGACACCGGCGGAGCGCAGGTATGCCGCCAGCGCCCCGGAGCGGCGGTCCAGTTCCGCGTACGTCAGCACCTCACCGCCGGCGACACCCGCGACCGCCTCCGGCGTGCGCCGCGCCC
>NZ_JBAKHL010000143.1:0-4225 GCF_036902715.1 Micromonospora sp. CPCC 205546 | reverse complement strand
GGGTGGGAGGGGGGAGGGAGGGGGGAAAGGAGGGGGGGGGGGGGGGGGGTGGAGCGGGGTGGGGGTGGGGCGGGGATAGGGTCGGTGGGGTGGAGGGAGTGAGCCGGTGAGGGTGTTGGCGGCGATGTCGGGCGGGGTGGACTCGGCGGTCGCGGCGGCGCGAGCCGTCGAGGCGGGACACGACGTGACCGGCGTGCACCTGGCGCTGGCCCGAAACCCGCAGACCTACCGCACCGGCGCGCGCGGCTGCTGCACGCTGGAAGACTCCCGGGACGCCCGCCGCGCCGCCGACGTCATCGGCATCCCGTTCTACGTCTGGGACATGGCCGAGCGCTTCCACGAAGACGTCGTGGACGACTTCGTCGCCGAGTACGCGGCCGGCCGTACCCCCAATCCCTGCCTGCGCTGCAACGAGAAGATCAAGTTCGCCGCGGTGCTGGACCGGGCGGTGGCGCTGGGCTTCGACGCCGTGGTCACCGGCCACCACGCCCGGCTCGGCGCGGACGGCCTGCTGCGGCGCAGCGTCGACCTGCCCAAGGACCAGTCGTACGTGCTGGCGGTGCTGACCCGCGAGCAGCTGGACCGGTCGATCTTCCCGCTCGGCGACTCGACGAAGGCGCAGGTCCGCGAGGAGGCCGCCCGGCGGGGGCTGGCCGTGGCCGACAAGCCGGACTCGCACGACATCTGCTTCATCGCCGACGGGGACACCCGCGGCTTCCTCGCCGGGCGGCTCGGCGAGGCGCCCGGCGACGTGGTGGACGCCGCCACGGGCGCCGTGGTGGGCAGCCACACCGGCGCGTACGCGTACACGGTCGGGCAGCGGCGCGGGTTGCACCTGGACCGCCCGGCGCCGGACGGCCGGCCGCGCTACGTGCTGTCGATCACGCCGAAGACCAACACCGTGACCGTCGGCCCCGCCGAGGCGCTGGAGGTGTCCCGCGTGCGCGCCGAGCGCCCGGTGTGGACGGGTGGCCCGCACCCCGACGTGCCGCTGGAGTGCGAGGTGCAGCTGCGGGCGCACGGGGACGTGGTGCCGGCGACGGTCGAGCTGACCGCCGACGGGCTGCGCGCCGAGCTGCGCCGCCCCGTACGCGGGGTCGCCGCCGGTCAGGCGATCGTGGCGTACCGGCCGGACCCGGCCGGCGACGTCGTGCTCGGCTCCGCCACCATCGCCGCCTGACGACTCACCCGCCGATCCACGGACCGGTTAGTCTTCGCCCGTGACAGATCAGGTGTGGCCCTGGCCGGCCGGCGCGGCGACCGGCATCGGTTCGCTTCCCGGCACCGACATCGCCGAGGCGCAGCGGATCGTCCTGGGTGAGCTTCCCGCCCTGCCCCACCTGCCGGAGCTGCCGGCCCGGGGTCCCGGCGCCGACCTGATCGGCCGGAGCGCTGGCCTGCTGGTCGAGCTGCCCGTGGAGCTGTACGCCGCCCGCTGGCGGGTCGCGCCGCGTCCGGGGCGGGACCTGCGCCGCGCCCGTGACCTCATGGAACGCGACCTCGACCAGCTCGCGGAGCAGGCCGAGGAGTACGCGGGACCGGTCAAGATCCAGGCCGGTGGCCCGCTGACCCTGGCCGCGTCCCTGGAGCTGCCCATCGGCGGCCGGATGCTGCGCGATCCCGGCGCGGTCCGGGACCTCACCAACTCGCTCGCGGAGGGGCTGCGCGGGCACGTGGCGGCGGTCGCCCGCCGGCTGCCGCGCGCCACCGTGCTGCTCCAGCTCGACGAGCCGTCGCTGCCGACGGTGCTCGCCGGGCGGGTGCCCACCGAGAGCGGGCTCGGCGCGTACCGGGCCGTGGAGGCGAGCGACGCCGCGTCGCTGCTGCGCACGGTCGTCGAGGCGGCCGGGGTGCCGGCCCTGGTGCACTGCTGCGCGCCGGACGTGCCGCTGGAGCTGATCCGCTCGACCGGCGCCGTCGGCGTGGCCCTCGACCTCGGTCTCGTCACCGACCTGGACCCGCTGGGCGAGGCGATCGACGCGGGGCTCGGGCTGCTGGCCGGCGCCGCCTCCACCGGGCCGTCGGCCGCCGGGCGGGCGCCGACGTCGGCGCAGGTCGCCGACCGCGTACGCCAACTCTGGGACCGTCTCGGCTTTCCCCGCCGGCAGCTCGCCGAGCAGGTCGTGGTGACCCCGGCCTGCGGTCTCGCCCGCGCCACGCCGCAGTACGCGCGTGAGGTGCTCGCGGCCTGCCGGGACGCGGGACGGCGACTCGCCGAGGACTGACGTTTGTCGTCGTACGGACGGGGCAGGATGGCCGACATGATCGGACAACTGCGCACAGTGGTCATCGACTGCCCCGACCCCCGGGCCCTGGCCGGTTTCTACTCGGAGCTGCTGGGCCTGCCCGTCGATCCCGACGCCAGCGACGACGGCTGGGTCGTGGTCGCCGGCTCGGGGCACCGCCTCGCGTTCCAGGCGGCGCCCGACCTGCGCCCGCCGGCGTGGCCCGACCCGGAGCGCCCGCAGCAGTTCCACCTGGACGTGCAGGTGGCGGACGTGGAGGCGGCCGAGAAGCGGGTGCTGGAGCTGGGTGCCCGGCGGCTGCCCGGCGAGGGCGACGACTTCCGGGTCTACGCCGACCCGGCCGGTCACCCCTTCTGCCTGGTCTTCTCCGCCTGAGCCGGCCCGTCGCACCGGCGCCCCGCCGGCTGCCCGTGCCGGCGTACGGCGACGCCGTCGAGTGGTGAGCGTTGCGGGCGGGCGGCATGATCACGGGCATGATCGACACCTCGCTCCGGCGGGCCGCCGGCTCGCTCTTCGGCCTCGCCTACGGTGACGCGCTGGGCAAGCCGACCGAGTTCCTGACCGTCGCCGAGATCGTTCGCCGCTACGGGCCGACCGGCCCCCATGACCTGGCCGGCGACCCGGCGCTGGTGACCGACGACACGCAGATGGCGCTGGCGGTCGGCTGGGCGCTGCACGAGGCGCCGGCGCTGACCCCCGAGGCGGTCGGGCCGCTGCTGCGGCGACGCTTCCTCGACTGGGCGGCCAGCCCGGAGAACAACCGGGCACCGGGCATGACCTGCCTGCGCGCCTGCGCCGAACTCGGGCGCGGGGTGCGGTGGCAGGAGGCCACGGTGGCCGGTTCGAAGGGCTGCGGGGCCAACATGCGGGTCACCCCGGTCGGCCTGGTCGACGTCGACCTCGACACCCTCGCCGGGCTGGCCCAGCTCCAGGCGGGGCTGACCCACGGCCACCCGACCGGCCTGGCGGCCAGCGAGCTGACCGCGTACGCGGTGCGGCTGCTGCGCGACGGCGCGGCCCTGGCGGAGCTGCCCCGACTGCTCGTCGAGCGGGCCCGCGACCAGCGGCGGGTCTACCGCGCCGACTGGCTCGGCGACCTGTGGCAGCGCCCCGGGGTGGACGCGCCGGAGGACTTCATCGCCCGGGGCTGGGACGAGTGCCTCGCGGTCCTCGGCCGCCTCGACGCCGCTCTCGCCGGCCCCGACGACGGCGGCGACCCGTGCCGGCACACCGGCGAGGGGTGGATCGCCGAGGAGGCGCTGGCCACGGCCCTGTTCTGCGCGATCCGGCACGTCGACGACCCGGTGGCCGCGCTCGCCCGGGGCGCCACCACCGCCGGGGACTCCGACTCGATCGCCGCGCTGGCCGGCGCCTTCGTCGGCACCGCCCGGGGCATGGCGGCCTGGCCCGCCGGGTGGGCCGCACGCATCGAGTACGCCGACCAGCTCGCCGCCCTCGCCGAGGCCTGGGACTGACACGCCACCGCCACCCGTGCGCCGCACCGGCGACGCCGGCGGTGCGGCCGGCCCGGACGGGGCGCCCTCCACCGTCGCCGGCGACCGCCGGTCAGGCGCCGGGCAGGTGGGGCAGGCGGCGGATGCGGCGCCACAGGGCGGGATCGCACGCGCCGGCGTGGCGGGAGAAGTCGGCCAGCGGGACGTACGCCGGTTCGGCCAGGTCCACGAAGCTGTCGTGGTCGGCGTCGGGATCCCACTCCCGCGTCGGGATGCGCACGTGGTCGTCGCGGGCACTCTTGTCCTGACTGGTGATCTTGAGGACGTCGGCGCCCCCGTCGTCGGCCCGCAGCACCAGGCAGGGCCGCACCTTCGAGCCGGTGCCGTCGGCGTACGGGACGTCGGCCCACCAGACCTCGCCGGGACGCGGCGCACCGGCGGGGGCCCGCTCGGCACCCGTGGCGCTCCGGTCGGCAGCGGCCTCGGCGGCGATCTCCGTGGCGCCGGCCGCGCCGAGCACCACCA
>NZ_JBAKHL010000142.1:0-4265 GCF_036902715.1 Micromonospora sp. CPCC 205546 | reverse complement strand
GGGCGCGGCGCCGCCGGCCGCGCGGATGGCCACCGGCACCGACCCGGGCCGGGAAAGCGGTGGCGTCGCGACCGGCGGCGGCCCGGACGCGGGCCCCGCCGCCACGGGCCCCGCCGGCCGGGGCGGGCCTGAGTTCCTGGGGATGCCCGGGGCCCAGCCGCCGGGGCGCGCCGGGGGAGCCGAGGGGCGCACCGACTTCCGCTGGCTGATGATGTCCGACGTCTGCAAGCACTGCACCCACGCGGCCTGCCTCGACGTCTGCCCCACCGGCTCGCTGTTTCGCACGGAGTTCGGCACGGTCGTGGTGCAGGAGGACATCTGCAACGGCTGCGGCTACTGCATCTCCGCCTGTCCCTACGGCGTCATCGACCAGCGCAAGGGCGACGGCCGGGCGTGGAAGTGCACGCTGTGCTACGACCGGATCGGCGCGGGGATGACCCCGGCCTGCGCGCAGGCGTGCCCGACCGAGTCCATCCAGTACGGGCCCCTCGACGAGCTGCGCGAGCGGGCCGCGGCCCGGGTGGCGACGCTGCACGAGCGGGGCGTGCCCGAGGCGCGGCTCTACGGGCACGACCCGCACGACGGGGTCGGCGGCGACGGCGCGTTCTTCCTGCTGCTCGACGAGCCGGAGGTCTACGGGCTGCCGCCGGACCCGGTGGTCACCACCCGGGACCTGCCGAGGATGTGGAAGCGGGCCGGCCTGGCCGCGCTGGCGATGGCGGCGGCGGCCGTGGCCGCGTTCGTGGGAGGTTCCTCGTGAGTCCGGAGCGTGGTGGGCGCAGGCGGCGCGGCGGCGAGGAGCTGCGCGTCCCGGAGGCCGAGTTCACCTCCTACTACGGCCGCCCGATCCTCAAGGCGCCGGTCTGGAAGTGGGACATCGCCGCGTACCTGTTCACCGGCGGGCTGGCCGCCGGCTCGTCGCTGCTCGCGGCGGGCGGGCAGCTCACCGGCCGGCCCGCGTTGCGCCGCGCCGGTCGGGTCGCCTCGCTGGCGGCCGTCACCGCCAGCACCGTCTTCCTGATCAGGGACCTGGGGCGGCCCGCCCGGTTCCACCACATGCTGCGGGTGGCCAAGCCCACCTCGCCCATGTCCGTGGGCACCTGGATCCTCGGCGCGTTCGGCCCGGCCGCCGGGATCGCGGCGGTCGCCGAGGGGGCGGCGTGGCTGCCCGAGCGGGGCCTGTCCGGCCTCGCCCGCCGGGTGCTGCCACCGATGGGGCACGCCGCCGGGCTGGCCGCCGCGGCGACCGCGCCGGCGCTGGCCACGTACACGGGGGTGCTGCTGGCGGACACGGCCGTGCCGTCGTGGCACGAGGCGTACCCGGAGCTGCCGGTCATCTTCGCGGGCAGCGCCCTGGCCAGCGGCGCGGGAGTGGGCCTGATCGCCGCGCCCGCCGCGCAGGCCGGGCCCGCCCGGCGGATGGCGGTGGCGGGCGCGGCCCTGGAGCTGTACGGCGCGCACCGCGTGGAGACCCGGCTCGGGCTGCTCAGCGAGCCCTACCGCACCGGATCCGCCGGTCGCCTGCTGCGCGCCGGGCGGGCCCTGACCGCCGTCGGGGTGGCCGGCGCGCTGCTGGGCCGGCGCAGCCGCACGATCTCCGCGCTGTCCGGGGCGGCCCTGCTGGGCGCCTCGGTGGCGACGCGCTTCGGCATCTTCCACGGCGGCGTCGCCTCGGCGAAGGATCCGAAGTACACGGTGGTGCCGCAGCGCGAGCGCCTCCAGCGGCGGCGCGCCGCCGGGGGCTGACGCCCTCACGCGCACGCCCGCCGGTCCTGTGGTTCACTGCTGCGTGGAGGCGTTCAGGCGGCTGGTGCCCCTCCCGGTCTTCAAAACCGGTGTGGTCCGGGATCCGGGCCAGGCGGGTTCGATTCCCGTCCGTCTCCGCCAACGCTGCGGAAGAGGGGACCATGGGGGACGTCGCGGCAGATCCGCGCCGGCGGGTGCCGCGCACCGACGCGCTGCTCGCCGACCCCCGGCTGGCCGCCGCGGCGGTCGCCGTCGGTCGGGATCGGGTCAAGGTCGCCGTCCACCGCGCCCAGGAGCGCGCCCGCCGGGGCGAGATCACCCCCGAGGCGGTACGCGACGCCGCGCTGGCCGCCCTCCCCGCGCCGGCGCCCCGGGCGGTGCTCAACGCCACCGGGGTGGTGCTGCACACCAACCTGGGACGCGCCGCGTTGTCGCCCGCCGCCGCCGCGGCCGTCACCGCCGCCACCGGCCACACCGACGTCGAGCTGGACCTGCGCACCGGACGGCGGGCCCGGCGCGGACGCGACGCCCTCGACGCCCTCGCGGCGGCGGTGCCCGACGCCGGTGCGGTGCACGTGGTCAACAACGGCGCCGCCGCGCTGGTGCTCGCCGCCACCGCCCTGGCCGCCGACGCCGAGATCGTGGTCAGCCGGGGCGAGCTGGTGGAGATCGGCGACGGGTTCCGCCTGCCCGACCTGCTGGAGAGCACCGGCGCCCGGCTGCGCGAGGTGGGCACCACCAACCGCAGCACCCTCGACGACTACGCCGCCGCGCTCGGTCCCCGTACCGGCTTCGTGCTCAAGGTGCACCCGTCGAACTTCCAGGTCACCGGCTTCACCTCCGCCGTGCCCGTACGGGCGCTGGCCACCCTCGGCGTCCCCGTGGTGGCCGACATCGGCTCCGGGCTGCTCGCGCCCGACGCGCTGCTGCCCGCCGAGCCGGACGCCGCCTCCACCCTGCGGGCCGGGGCGGCGCTGGTCACCGCCAGCGGCGACAAGCTGCTCGGCGGCCCGCAGGCCGGGCTGCTGCTCGGCGCCGCCGACCTGGTCGAGCGGCTGCGCCGCCACCCTCTGGCCCGGGCGTTGCGGGTGGACAAGCTGACCCTCGCCGCGCTGGCCGCCACCCTCGGTGACCCGGCCACCCCCACCCGGGCGGCGCTGCACGCCGACCCGGACGCGCTGCGCGAGCGCACCGAGCGGCTGCGTGACGCGCTCGCCGCCGACGGGTGCGAGGCGCGGGTGGTGCCCGCCGGGGCGGTCGTCGGCGGCGGTGGCGCGCCCGGCGTCGAGCTGCCCTCCTGGGCGCTCGCCCTGCCGGAGCACTATGCGGGGCCGCTGCGTCTCGGCGACCCGCCGGTGCTGGGCCGGGTCGTACGCGGGCGGCTGCTGCTGGACCTGCGCTGCGTGCCCGCCGACGCCGACGCGGCGCTGCGCGCCGCCGTGCTGCGCGTACCCGGGCGGGGCTGAGCGGTGCTCGTGGTGGCCACCGCCGGGCACGTCGACCACGGCAAGTCGACCCTGGTGCGGGCGCTGACGGGGATGGAACCCGACCGGTGGGCCGAGGAACGCCGCCGGGGCATGACCATCGACCTCGGCTTCGCCTGGAGCACGCTGCCCTCGGGCGCGACGGTCGCGTTCGTCGACGTGCCGGGCCACGAGCGGTTCGTGCCGAACATGCTCGCCGGCGTCGGCCCGGTGCCCGCCGCGCTGGTCGTCGTCGCCGCCGACGAGGGCTGGATGCCGCAGTCGGCCGAGCACCTGGCGGCGCTGGACGCGCTCGGGGTGTCGTACGGCCTGCTGGTGGTGACCCGCGTGGACCTGGCGGATCCGGGGCCGGCGACGGCCCGCGCCCGGGCGGAGCTGGCCGCCACCTCCCTGGGCGCGGTCGACGCGGTCGCCGTCAGCGCCGTGACCGGCGCCGGCCTGCCGCAACTGCGCGCTGCGCTGGACCGGCTCGCCGCCCGGCTGCCCGCCCCACGGGCCGACGCCCCGGTGCGGCTGTGGGTGGACCGCGCCTTCACCGTGCGCGGCGCCGGCACCGTGGTGACCGGCACCCTCGGCGCCGGCCGGCTGCGGGTGGGCGACGAGCTGGAGCTGGTTGGCAGTGCGGAGGCGGTGCGGGTACGCGGCCTGCACTCCCTCGGCGCGGCCCGGCCCGAGGTCGGCCCGGTCGCCCGGGTGGCGGTGAACCTGCGCGGCACGCCCCGCGACCGGCTGGGGCGCGGCGACGCGCTGCTGACCCCCGGCCGGTTCCATCGCACGGACCTGCTGGACGTCCGGCTGGCCGGCGACCCGACCGGGGACCTGCCGGCCACCCTCACCCTGCACATCGGCGCGGCGGCGGTGCCGGCCCGGGTCCGGCCGCTCGGCGCCGACACCGTCCGGCTGCGGCTGGCGCGGCCGCTGCCGCTGCTGGTCGGGGACCGGGCGCTGCTGCGCGACCCGGGCCGGCACCACGTCGCCGGCGGGGTGACCGTGCTGGACGTGGCGCCGCCGCCGCTGACCCGTCGGGGCGCGGCG
>NZ_JBAKHL010000141.1:0-4665 GCF_036902715.1 Micromonospora sp. CPCC 205546 | reverse complement strand
GACTTCGCGTGGTCGGTGCTGCCCCGCGCGTGGTCGGTGCTGCCCGGCGCGGGCGGGTGACGCCCGGCGCGCGGGCCGCCCCGGCGGCGCCCGGCGTCCGCCCCGGACGGGGTGCCCGACACGTCGGCGGCACCGGGGCCGCGCTTTTCGTCCGGTTCGTCCGGTCCGGTGGCGGCGCGGGCGGCCGGGGGCAGCGCCAGGGCCAGCGCCCGGGCCCAGGCGGCGTCCGTGCCGGTCAGCAGCGGTCGCCACACCGCCCGGGCGACGGGCGCCGCGGGGCGCGGCGGCGGGGGCGCCTCGGCGAGGCCGGGCAGGACCCGGCCCCGGGCCGTCAGGTCGACCGCGAACTCGGCCAGCTCGGCGAGGTGGCGCAGGGTCGCGCCCGGCACGGCGGCCAGCGTGTCGACGGCGCGCAGCAGGGGCAGCGCGGCGTCGGGAGCGTACCGGAGGACGGGGACCCGCCACCCGGCGAGGGTGACCGCCCCGCGGACCGCCGCGGCGACCTCGGGGCGGACGAGTTCCGGCGAGTCCAGCGGCGCGCCGGCCCGGGTGGGGAGGGTGAGCAGGGCCGTGCCGAGCCCGGTCGGCTCGGCCGCCGCGGCCAGCGCGGCGGCGAGCGCGGCGTGGTCGGCGGCGAACGGGTGCGGCCGTTCCCGGGGCGCCCGGCCCGGGCGGCGCGGCGGGTGGGCCGGCAGCCTGCTGTCCTCGGCCCAGACGGCGAGACCGACGCCCGGGCGCCAGACCCCGTGGACGACCAGCACGCGTCCCCCTCCTCGCGACGACCCCGGCGAGGATATCGGGCCGGCCCCGGCCGCCCCGAGCAGCACACCGTCGGAGCGACGCTCAGACCGCGCCGGTGGCGCCGTCGGTCAGCTCACGGAGGATGTCGGCGTGCCCGACGTGCCGGGCGGTCTCCTCGGTCATGTGCACCAGGATCCAGCGCAGTGAGACCTCACCGAGCTGCGGATGCGGCACGACGTGGTCGAGGGCGAAGCGGCCGGCGACCTCCCGGGACCGGGCGCAGGCCCGCTCGTACGCGGCGGCGAGCCGTTCGACGGTGTCGCCGTCGGCGAGCGCGAAGCTGGCCGCCGCGTCCTCCTCCGAGGTCGGGTAGACCTCGCCCGGACCGGGAGCGAGCAGGCACGGAAACCAGTTCCGCTCGACGTGCGTCAGGTGTTTCACGAGGCCGGCGACGGTGGTGGCCGAGGGCACCAGCCGGCGGGCCGCGTCGGCGTCGGAGAGCCCGCGCAGCTTGCGCAGCAGCATCCCCCGGTGGAAGTCGAGGAACGACTCGAGCACGGCCCGCTCGTCGGCGGTGCGCGCCAGCACCGGCCCGAGGGTGGGATCGATCGTCATCTCCGCCATCCACAGACCCTAGAGCCGGGACGTCCCGGCCCGCTGCCCCGCTATCCGCTGCGAGGTGCCCCCGGGCGGGGCAGGATGGGCGCATGGCATCAACGGCAGAGATCCCCCTGGTGGGTGGCGTGGCCGACGGCGAGACCGTCACCGTGGAACTGGACCCCAACGGCCGCCCGCCGCTGACCCATCACCACCTGGGCGCGAAGGGGCTGGCCGAGGCGGAGATCTACGAGCTGGAGTCCGTGGACGCCGACGCCGACCGGTGGTGCTACCGCTGGCGCGGGCCGGCGGTCTGAGCCGGCGGGTCAGACCGCCGGGGCCAGGGTGCGGGCGCGCAGGCTGTCCAGCACGGCACGGGTGACCTGGGAGGTTCCGCGGGCCTGGTCGCACACCTCGGCCACGCGCCGGGCGGTGGCCTCGGCCCGCTGCTCCCGCTCGTCCCAGAGCCGGTCGACCTCGGCCAGCAGCGGACCCTCGACCTCCCGCTCCACGCCGCGCAGCGCCGGCACGCCGAGCCGCTGGGCCAGGTCGAAGACCTTGCCGGCGTACGGCAGGGGCAGGAACGGCGTGCCGGCCATCGCGGCGAAGATCAGGAAGTGCAGCCGCATCCCCACGGCCAGGTCGAAGTGGCGCATCAGCCCGAGCACCTGCTGGGGCGAATAGGTGCCGTGCAGGATCCGGCCCCGCTCGGCGGCGACCATGTGCGACAGCACGCCGTGCGAGTGCCGGATGTCGTCGCGCTCCATCGGGACGAAGAGCACGTAGGCGTCGATCCGGTGCACCAGGAAGTCGCCGATCTGGGCGAGCAGCCGGTGGTACCCGTCGACGTCGAGCCGCTCGGCGGCCCGACCCGGTTCCCGCACGCTCATGCCGACCAGCCGCGTGCCGGCCGGCACGCCCTCCTCGCGGAGCAGTTCGGCCGGGAAGTCCTCGGGTTCGATCAGGAACGCCGGATCGGCGGTCACGGTGATCGGGTTGAGCAGCCCCGCCTCCTCCAGCACCATCCGGGACTCCTGGTCCCGTACGGTCACCTGGGTGGCGCTGGCCAGGGTCTCCCGCACCATGCCCGTGTCCACGCCCTCGCTGAGCGGCCCGACCCCCACCGCGTACGTCAGCAGCGGCAGGCCCCGCTCCTGGGCGACCCGGACCACCCGCAGGTAGCGGCGGGCCTCCCGGTCGTAGAGGATGCCTCCGCCGCCGAGGATCAGCACGTCGAGCTGGGCCAGCACCAGCGCCGAGTCGGTCCGGCTGATCCCCTCCCACGGCACCGCCTCCACGTCGGGATGGGCGAGCCGGGTGTGTTCCGGGTTGCGGGAGAAGACGATGATCCGTCCGTTCGGTTCCTGCTCCCGCAGATCGGCCAGGAGACCGGTCAGGATCGCCTCGTCGCCGAGGTTGCGACCGCCGTACGAGCCGAGCACACCGATGGTCAGTCCGCCGCCATGCGTCATCCGTCGCTCCTCCCCAGGTGCGTGCGGGGCGGGTTTCCCGCTGCGCGGGGGAACACTCCTCACGCGGCTCAGCCGGGGAACACTCCTGAACGCGGCTCAGCGGGGTGGGGTGATCCGCTTCGTCATCTGCTGGGCGGCCACCCGGTAGCCGAGGCTGTGGTAGAGGTGGATTGCCCCGGTGTTGGACCCGAAGACGTTGAGCCCCAGCTCGGGCACCCCGAGAGCGGCGAGTTCCGCCTCGATGAGCTGGATCATCCGCCGACCGTGCCCCTGCCTGCGGTGTCCGGGACGCACCTCGACGTTGTTGAGCCAGGCGGTGTGGTCCCCGGCGGGGCCGCCGGGGAGCGCGACCCAGATCCACCCCACCTCGTCGTCACCCACCCGCGCCGTGCGGAGCAGGGCGCCGGGCGTGTCGACGCCGTCGGGGAGGAACTCCCGCAGCTGGGCGGTGGCCCGCTCCAGGGCCGCCTGCGGGGTCAGGCCCCGATCGGTGGTCATCGCCTCGGCGTACGAGCGGACGAGCGGGTCCCGCAACCGCGCGAACTCCTCGGCCGTCATCGGCACCAGATCCACCACGCCTCCTTCTCTCCGGTCACCGGTCGGCGGCGCCGACCTGCCGGGACACGCCGGCCCTGCCGAGGCGCGGTGACGATGGAACACCTCCACCGCCCCCGTGCTCTCGTGGGCTACAGGTGCTTGCGCATCTGGATGGCGGTCGCCTCGAAGCCCATCTGCTCGTAGAGCGTCCGCGCGGGCAGGTTGAAGCCGAAGACGCTCAGACCGATCGAGCGGACTCCCCACTCCCGGCACCGCTGCTCGACGGCCTGGATCATGGCCCGCCCGTGGCCCTTGCGCCGCAGGTCCGCTCGCACCTCGAAGTCGTAGCCGAAGGCGTGGAGCCCGTCCGACCTGCGTTCGACGTGCAGCCAGAGCATGCCGATCTCGTCGTCGCCGTCGTAGGCCGTCCAGAGATGGTGGCCCGGCGTGGCCAGGCCGTCGGGCAGGAGCTTCGCGTAGTCCTCCCGCGCCTTCCCCTCGGCCTCCGGCGCCGGCATCGCGCCGGACTCGGCGATGTTGCGCGCGTAGCTCGCCTCCGCCCGCTGCCGGTACCGCAGGTACTGCTCGTCGGTCATCGGCTCCAGTCTCAGCGTCACCCCGACACGGTATTTCAGCCGTCCGGACCTGGCCGTCCGGCAAGGACAAACAGGACGGTCTGTCCGCGACCGTCCCCGCTGCACGGCCGTCCCGGCTATCCCGGCCGTACGCACGGGTCGGTGACCGTGCGGGTCGGGCTCTGCGCCGTGCGGCCGTCTGCGGCGGTCGCCCGTACCGACCAGGTCAGCGTCGGTGCGCGCAGCCGTCCGACGGTCGCCCGCGCCGCCGATCCGTCCACCGTCAGGGCCCGGGTCGACGTCCTGCCCCCGGCGGGCGTCCAGCGCACCTCCGCGTCGCTGAGCGTGACGCTGCCGGCGGCCTGCACCACGAGCGCGTAGGTGTCCGAGCCGCACCGCACGTGGGCGGTGGCGGAGATTGTGAACGCCGCGGCCACCTCCGGTGCGCTGCTCGGCCGGGGCGCGGCCGGGGGCCTGGACGGCGCGCCGGTCGGCGATGGCGGCGCCCCGCCCGGCACGGCATCGGGCGCGTCGGGTCGGGTCGCCCCGCCGCCGTCCGCCGGCACGACCTGCGTCCCGGGCGTCGGACCGGCGGCGACCGGCGACGGGTCGGCAGCCCGGGTCCCGGCGTCCGTGCCGGCGCCGGCCGGCGACGCGGACGCGGGGACCGCCGGTTCGCCGGCCGGCGCGCTGAGCGCCCCGGACACCGGTCGACCGGAGCCGTCCCGCGCGGCGGTCGGGCG
>NZ_JBAKHL010000140.1:0-4767 GCF_036902715.1 Micromonospora sp. CPCC 205546 | reverse complement strand
AACGCCTTCGCCATCACCTTCAGCGACCGCTTCCCAGCCGCTGAAACCTACTAACCAAGATCGCCGGAAACACCGTTAGCGAGACAGCCCCCCAGTTCCCGGGAAGGTGGCGTGGGTGGCCTTTCCGCGTACCTGGCCCATTCCGAGCATTACCGACTGGCGCGACTTGCCGCGGGCGGCCTTACTCGATCGTCAGGGGGTAGACGACGAGTTGAGCCAGGTGGGTAGGCGTCGGTTCTCACGATGTAAATGGTGAGCGTGGACGTCAGTCCGATGTGCTGTGGTGGCGAGGCTGGCCGATGATGTGGTTATGCTCTCGCGACGCTGGGTGGTCATCGGGGTGGGTGGGGTGGTCGCTGCCGGGCTGGTGGTGGCGGCGGTGGTGTTTGGTTGGCAAGGGGTGGAGGTGGCCAGTTGGCTGGCCGGGGCCGCGAGCTTCGTAGTCGCGGTGGCCGCCCTCGTGCTGGCGCCGTCGGGAAACCCCACTGCCACACCGACACCGACGGCCCCGGTGACACCACCACCATCAGCACCGGTGGCCGGGCCGAGGTCGATCACCGTGCAGGGTGATCTCACGGGGATCGCCTCGACCGGCGACAACACGACGAATACCCAGCACCGGTGAGCCGCTGGTCCCGGCGCGAGCGGCCGACGCCTGCGTGGGCTGAGCCGGCGACGCCGACCGTACCGGCTGGTCCCACCGCGCCGGTGACCCCGGATGGGGCGCGGGCGATCACGGCAGGCAGCATTCCCGGTATCGCCTCCACGGGCGACCACACGACCAACACCCAGAACGTCACGGTGCTACCCCCGGAGGCGTTGGTCGCGCCGGAGGCGGTGCCGGCGCCGACCGGGCTGATAAACCTACCGTCGCGACTGCGGCTGTTCGTGGGTCGTGAGGACGCGCTGGGCTGGCTGGACACAGCAGCCGGGGATCTGGGTGTGGTGGTCGTGCAGGCGGTCCACGGGCTCGGCGGTATCGGTAAGAGCACCCTGGTCGCGCAGTGGGCGGCCACCCACCGCGACGACCACCGGCCGATCTGGTGGATCACCGCCGACAGTCCCACCGCTCTCGACGCTGGTCTGGTCGCCCTGACCGTCGCGCTCCAACCAGTCCTCGGCGCGGTGCTGCCGTCACCGGCCCTGCGGGAATGGGCCTTGCGCTGGCTGGCCTGCCACGACGAGTGGCTGCTCATACTGGACAATGTCACCGATCCCGCCCATTTCGCCGACCTGCTCGGCCGGCTGCCTCGAGGGCGGATTCTGGTGACCAGCCGCCGGGCCACCGGCTGGCCCGACATCGTGACCCCGCTGCGCCTGAACGTCCTCGAACTCGACCAGGCGGTCGAACTGCTGACCGAGATCGTGTCCCGGGGCGGTGTTGTCGTCGACCCCGCAGGCGCCGCCGCCGTGTGCGCCGAGCTGGGCTGTCTACCGCTGGCGGTGGAACAGGCCGGCGCCTACCTGGCCCAAACCGGTGTCACCGCTGGTGATTACCTGCGGCTGCTCGCACAGCATCCCGCAGACATGTACCGCGACGGTGAGGAAGGCCGCGCCGCCGAACACACGATCGCCCGGGTCTGGCAGGTCACCCTCGACGCCCTCGCCGACGACCCCCTGCCCGGACGGCTGCTACGGGCCCTGGCCTGGTACGCCCCGGAAGCCATCTCCCACACCCTGTGGCAGCACCTCGGTGACGACGGTGAGGGGGAACCGGCGGTGGTGCGGGCGGTCGGCCGGCTGGCCGCCTACAACATGCTCACCATCGACACCGCCAGCCGGGCGATCACGGTGCACCGGCTCGTCCAGGCCGTCGCCCGTATTCCCGACCCCGACGATCCGCACCGCCAACCCGACGACATGACCACCGCTTGCGCCACCGCCACCACCGCCCTGACCATTGCACTACCCGACGACTGGCGTGATCCCATCGCCTGGCCGACGTGGCGTTCCCTGGTGCCCCACATCGATGCGCTCGCCTCCCACGCCAGAGCACACACCACCGACAGCGACCGCGCTACCCAGGCCTACCTGCTCAACGCCGCCGGGGTGTTCCTCCACGGCCAGGGAAACCTTCCCCGTGCTAGCGCCTACCTCGAGCAGGCCCTCACCGACTACCGGCGGGTGCTCGGCGACGACCATCCACAGACGCTGACCTCGGTCAACGACCTCGCCAGCACCTACCAGGCGGCCGGGGACCTGCAGCGGGCGATCCTCCTGTTCGAACAATCCCTCACCGACCGACGGCGGGTGCTCGGCGACGATCACCCCGACACCCTGGCCTCGGTCAACAACCTCGCCAGCACCTACCGGTCGGCCGGGAACTTGCAGCGGGCGATCCCCCTGTTCGAGCAGGCCCTCACCGACTACCGGCGGGTGCTCGGCGACGATCACCCCGACACCCTGACCTCGGTCAACAACCTCGCCGGCGCCTACCGGTCGGCCGGGGATCTGCAGCGGGCGATCCTCCTGTTCGAGCAGGCCTTCACCGACCGACGGCGGGTGCTCGGCGACGATCACCCCGACACCCTGGCCTCGGTCAACAACCTCGCCAGCACCTACCAGGCGGCCGGGGATCTGCAGCGGGCGATCCTCCTGTTCGAACAATCCCTCACCGACCGACGGCGGGTGCTCGGCGACGACCACCCGCAGACGCTGACCTCGGTCAACAACCTCGCCAGCACCTACCGGTCGGCCCGGGACCTGCAGCGGGCGATCCCCCTGTTCGAACAATCCCTCACCGACCGACGGCGGGTGCTCGGCGACGATCACCCCGACACCCTGGCCTCGGTCAACAACCTCGCCAGCACCTACCATGCGGCCGGGGATCTGCAGCGGGCGATCCCCCTGTTCGAGCAGGCCCTCACCGACTATCGGCGGGTGCTCGGCGACGATCACCCCGACACCCTGGCCTCGGTCAACAACCTCGCCGGCGCCTACCGGTCGGCCGGGGACCTGCAGCGGGCGATCCTCCTGTTCGAGCAGGCCCTCACCGACCGACGGCGGGTGCTCGGCGACGACCATCCACAGACGCTGACCTCGGTCAACGACCTCGCCGGCGCCTACCGGTCGGCCCGGGACCTGCAGCGGGCGATCCCCCTGTTCGAACAATCCCTCACCGACCGACGGCGGGTGCTCGGCGACGACCATCCACAGACGCTGACCTCGGTCAACGACCTCGCCGGCGCCTACCGGTCGGCCGGGGACCTGCAGCGGGCGATTTCCCTGTACGAGCAGGCCCTCACCGACTATCGGCGGGTGCTCGGCGACGACCATCCCGACACCCTGATCTCGGTCAACAACCTCGCCGGCGCCTACCGGTCGGCCGGGGACCTGCAGCGGGCGATCCTCCTGTTCGAGCAGGCCCTCACCGACTGCCAACGGGCGCTCGGCAGCGACCACCCGGTGACCCGGGTTGTCTACGGCAACTTGCGAGCTGCCATGAAGGGTTCCAGTTCCGAGTAGCGACGGCAGGAGTTTGGGTGGGGTCCGGGCGTTGGTGAGTGTGTGGTGGTGTTCGGGAATCGATCGTTTCCCGGACAAGCGCAGGAACCGGGCTTCGGGCCGGTCAACGCCGTCCAGAAGACGTGTCCAACAAGCTGGAGTGTCCAACAACGCCGACGCAGGTTTCCTGGACAGGGCTTCCTTTGGGGGTCGCCAGTCGCGTCAGACGCGAAGATCTCGCATCTGACGCGACTGCTCCAAGGTCCCGGTGCAAGCGCCCGCGCCCCGGTCGACCAGGGAACTCTCCTTGGCGTTGTTTTTTCGCTGGAAGCTACAACCGCCAGGCCTCTACCTCGACACCCGAGCCCCCGGTCTGGCCGCCCGTGCGGAGCGCCTTGAGCCGCCTCAGCAGATGCGGTGGAACCAGTCGCATGATCAGCCTAAGATGGCGGCTCAACTCGACATCCGTCGACAGATGTTCTGGTTACTGCGCCATCGTGTTGAGAAGCCAGCGGGCTCGACCGATCCCAGCGAGCTGGCCACCGCTGAACCTCCGGGGAGAACTCGCCATGACCGAAACTCCGATTGACGCGGGCGACTCCGACGACGATGCCGCCCGTGAGGCTGTCGAGCGGGAGCGGGCCGAGCTGCGGGAGTTCATCAAGGGGCTGAACCCGGACGACGTCAAGTCAGGCGACTGGTTCTCGAAACTCGTCGCGCAGGCCCTGAGTTCCTACACCGACAAGGTCGACTGGCTGTACTTCCAGGAGAAGTACAAGGGCGTGCCAGCGGATGGCATCGTCGAACAGCGGATCACGATGGCATCGCGGTACGCCGCGCTCGAAGGCGGACTCTCGGCCGGGATGTACTCGGCGGCCGTCGCCGCCACCATCGGCAGCGCTGGTGGCGCCTCACCGCTTACTCTGCCGGCCGCTGCGGTGACCCTCATGGTCGACCTCACGTACATCACCCGGCTTCAGCTGCGCTTGGCCTACGACATCTCCGTGCTCTATCGGGTCCCGCTCGACCTGTCCGACCCAGACGACATGTGGAAGCTCATTCGCGTGGCCTTCACGATCAAAAGCGGGGAACTGGCGCGGGAGGGCGTCACCAAGTCGGTCCCGCTCGTGGTGCGTCCGTTGGTGAAGCAGTTCTATTCCAGGGGCGTCCTGAACGCGGCGAAACAGCTCCCCGTCGTCGGGAAGTACCTCCTGCAGCGAAACGTCATCAAGGAGCCCTTTTCATCCTGCGTAGCGGTTGGATTCGGTGCGATGCAGGACGAGGATCGCCTGCACGATCGCGGTGGCTCGGCGTGGGCAGCAG
>NZ_JBAKHL010000139.1:0-4889 GCF_036902715.1 Micromonospora sp. CPCC 205546 | reverse complement strand
CGGCGGGCGGCTCGCCGACGCCGCCCCCGGTCCATGCCGGGACCGGGGCGGCGTCGACCCGGCTAGCGTGCGGTGCCGGGCACGGGCCCCGGGGCGGGCGCGGGACTGTCGCCGCCGGCCGCGGGCCGGGTGCCCTCGGTGGCGGCGGCCACCCATCCGGTGGTGATGAGCAGCAGGGCCGCGATGTAGGTGGTCATCACCGCCAGGCTGTGCCCGGGGATCCGGGAGCCGGCGGCCTCCATCCCGATCAGCAGGTCGGAGATCAGGAACAGCCCTCCGCCCAGGGCGGCCCGCCGGGAGACGCCGGCCGCGGCGGCGGCCATCAGGCTGAGCGCGAGGCCGTAGCCGAGCACCGGCAGTCGCAGCGGGCCGAGGGAGTTCCACAGCACCAGGTTGGCCACCGCCCAGCAGGCGAGGTAGCTGGCGACCGCGACGAACGGCGGCCGCCGGTGCCGCAGGAACGCGGTCAGGAAGGCCACCTGCGTGCCGAGGAAGCACCCCATGCCGACGAGGAACGCCGTCTCGCCGGACACCAGCAGCGCGATGTCTCCGCCGGTCGCGAAGACCAGCCCGACGGCGACGGGGTCGACGCGCCGGCGCACCCGCAGCAGGTAGACCAGCAGCACCGGGGCGAGCAGGGGCTTGGCCAGCCACTGCAGGACGGTCGAGTCGGCCGCGACGCCGAGCAGTTCCACGGCGGCCACCACGGCGAACGGCCAGAGGCGCCTCATCGGGCCACCGCCGCCCGGGTGTGCCCGGTGGGCTGCCAGCCCGGTCGGCCCAGCACGTAGCCGAGGCGGTGCCGCCAGGAGGACGCGGCCCGGGCGTCGGCCCAGATGGCCCGGTACTCGTGGGTCGCCACCCGCAGCGGGTTGTACGTGTCGATGTTCTTGGTCAGGCCGTAGCGGACGGCGGCCCGCTCGGGCTCGAAGGTGCCGAACAGCCGGTCCCAGACGATCAGGATGCCGCCGTAGTTGCGGTCGAGGTACTCGGCGTTGGCGCCGTGGTGGACCCGGTGGTGCGAGGGCGTGTTGAAGATCCATTCGATGGGGCGGGGCAGCACGGTGACCCTCTCGGTGTGCAGGAAGAACTGGTACAGCAGGCTGATCGACTGCTGCAGGAAGATCATCCATGGCGGGATGCCGAGCAGCGCCAGGCCCAGCCAGAAGGGGATGGACGTCATGGGGGTCCAGCTCTGCCGCAGGGCCGTGGAGAGGTTGAAGAAGACGCTGGAGTGGTGCACCACGTGCCCGGCCCAGAGCAGCCGCACCTCGTGGTGGGAGCGGTGGAACCAGTAGTAGGCGAGGTCGTCGGCGAAGAACAGCAGCACCCACGTCCACACGCTGGTGGGGGAGAGCTGGATCGGCGTGACGGTGTACGCGGCGGCGTAGAGGCCGATCGTCGCCAGCTTCCACGGCACGCCGATGACCTGGCTGCCGGCGCCCATGGTCAGGCTGGTGGCGGTGTCGCGCAGCTCGTAGCCGCGTTCGTCGTCGTCGGGCGCGAACCGGTAGGACAGCGCCTCGACGACGATGAGCAGCAGGAACGCCGGTACGGCGTAGAGCACGGCGGGGATCATGCCCGGGCTTCCCTTCTCGGTGCTGCGTCGGGGGTGGTGAGGGGGGCGGTGAGCAGGGCCCGTGCCTCGCGGGCGGCGTCGGTGGCCCGGCCGGTCACGACGGCGTCGACGAGCCGGCGGTGCCCCGCGACGTCGAGCAGTTCCGCGGCGCGCCGCTCCGGGGGCACCTCGCCGACGGCGAGCGCGCCGGCCACGAGGCTGTTGAAGGCCAGCAGGTAGGCGGTGTTGCCGGAGCCGGCCACGATGTGCCGCCAGAGCACGATGGTGGCCTCGCCCATCGCGTCCAGGTCGGGTGCCAGGTCCGCGTACTCCTCGATGGCCCGCAGGACCGCGGCCCGCACCGCCGGGTCGGCGCGCTCGGCGCAGAGCCGGGCCGCGTCGACGCCGATGCAGGCCCGCATCTCCAGCATGTCGCGGACCAGGGTGTCCACCGGGAGCGTGTCGTGGAAGCGGGTGAGCGACAGGGCGAGGTCGAGCCCGGCGTGCACCCGCCAGTCCAGCACCCGGGTGGCGCCGCCCTGGCTGACCCGCACCAGGCCGAGCTGCTGCAGGCGACGCAGGGCCTCCCGTACGGCGTGCCGGTTGACCCCGAAGGTGGCGGCCAGCTCCCGCTCGCCGGGCAGCGCCTCGTCCGGGCGGTAGACGCCGCTGACCACGGCGTCGCGGATCTGGCCGAAGACGTGGTCGGAGACCGAGGAGCGGGGGACGGGAGCGAACGCCATGCCGAGGAGTGTGGCGCAGCGCACATCAACCCGTCAACTGGTTGGACCACTCAGATCCGAGCTTGCTATGCAACGAGTTGCATAGCAGGATGGCGGGCATGGCGCTGGAACACGCGATCCTGGTGTCCCTGCTCGAACGGCCGGGCTCCGGCTACGAGCTGGCCCGGCGCTTCGAGCGCTCCATCGGCCGCTTCTGGACCGCCACCCATCAGCAGATCTACCGCGTGCTGAAGCGGATGGAGGCCGACGGCTGGGTCACCGCCGAGGAGATCGGCCAGGAGGGCCGCCCGGACAAGCGGTCCTTCTCGGTGGCGCCGGCCGGCCGGTCGGCGCTGGTGGGCTGGCTGCGCGCGCCCGTGCAACCCGAGGCGGTCCGGCACGAGCTGGCCGTCAAGATCCGCGGGGCCGCCTTCGACGACGCCGCCGGCCGCGCCGCGCTCGTCGCCGAGGTCGAGCGCTACCGCGCCACCCACGAGGAGACGCTCGCCCGCTACCTCACCGGCGAGCGGCGCGACTTCCCCGACCCCGCCGCTTCCGACGCCGGAGCGGTGCTCCAGCACGTCGTGCTGCGCGGCGGCATCGCGTACGAGCGGATGGTGCTCGCCTGGCTCGACGACGTGCTGGCCACCCTGCGCACCCTCGACCACTGACCCACCCACCGAAGGGAGTCCCGCCGTGGCGGACTCGCTCCTGTTCAACCCGCACACCTACGACCCCGCCCACCTCGACGACACCTCCCGCCGGCTGCTGCGGGCCACCATCGACTGGTTCGAGGGCCGGGGCAGGAAGGCGCTGCTCGACTCCTACAACCGGCACGAGTGGTACGCCGACTTCCTGGACTTCGCCGCGAGGGAGGGGCTCTTCGCCGCCTTCTGCACGCCGGCCGCCGACGGGGCAGGGGACCCGGCCAAGCGCTGGGACACCGCCCGCAACGCCGCGCTCAGCGAGATCCTCGGCTTCTACGGCCTCGGCTACTGGTACGCCTGGCAGGTCACCGTGCTCGGTCTCGGCCCGGTCTGGCAGAGCGACAACGCCGCCGCGCGGGCCCGCGCGGCGAAGCTGCTCGCCGACGGCCACGTGATGGCGTTCGGCCTCTCCGAGCGCGCCCACGGCGCGGACATCTACTCCACCGACATGGTCCTCACCCCCGACGGCGACGGCGGGTTCCGCGCGAGCGGCGCCAAGTACTACATCGGCAACGGCAACGTCGCCGGGCTCGTCTCAATCTTCGGCCGCCGCGCCGACGTCGAGGGCCCGGACGGCTACGTCTTCTTCGCCGCCGACAGCCGCCATCCCGCCTATCATCTCGTCCGCAACGTGGTGAATGCGCAGATGTACGTCAGCGAGTTCCGGCTGGCGGACTATCCGGTGTGCCCCGAGGACGTGCTGCACACCGGGCGGGCCGCGTTCGACGCCGCGCTCAACACCGTCAACGTGGGCAAGTTCAACCTCTGCACCGCCTCGATCGGCATCTGCGAGCACGCCATGTACGAGGCCGTGACCCACGCCCACAACCGGGTGCTCTACGGCCGGCGGGTCACCGACTTCCCGCACGTGCGCCGCGAGCTGACCGACGCGTACGCCCGCCTGGTGGCGATGAAGCTGTTCAGCGACCGCGCCGTCGACTACTTCCGCTCGGCGGGCCCGGACGACCGTCGCTACCTGCTGTTCAACCCGATGACGAAGATGAAGGTCACCACCGAGGGGGAGCGGGTGATCGACCTGCTCTGGGACGTCATCGCCGCCAAGGGCTTCGAGGCGGACACCTACTTCGACAAGGCCGCCAAGGACATCCGTGGGCTGCCCAAGCTCGAGGGGACGGTGCACGTCAACCTCACGTTGATCATGAAGTTCATGGCCAACTACCTGTTCCACCCGGCCGAACACCCGCCGGTGCCGAGGCGGCAGGACGCCGCCGACGACGAGTTCCTCTTCCGGCAGGGCCCGGCCCGGGGCCTCGGCGCGATCCGGTTCCACGACTGGCGCGCCGCCTACGACGCCCACGCCGAGGTGCCCAACGTCGCCCGCTTCCGCGAGCAGGCCGACGGCTTCTGCGCGCTGCTGGCCGCCCACGCCCCGAGCGAGGAGCAGCAGCGCGACCTCGACTTCCTGCTCGCCCTGGGCCAGCTCTTCGCGCTGATCGTCTACGGTCACCTGATCCTGGAGCAGGCCGAGCTGACCGGCCTGGACCGCGACGTGCTCGACGAGATCTTCGACGTGCTGGTCCGCGACTTCTCCGCGTACGCCACCGAGCTGCACGGCCGGGCGGCGACCACCGGGGAACAGGCCGCCTGGGCGTTGGCGCACGTCCGCCGGCCCGTGGCGGACCCGGGGCGCACGGCGCGGATGTGGGCGCGGGTGGCGGCGCTCAGCGGCGCGTACGAGATGCGCCCATGACCGGCGCGGGCCGCGCCGGCCGCCGCCCGAACCGGCGCGGGGACGGCCGGCTGGCGGCCGGGTCAGCCGGCGGCCACCACCTGGTTCGCCGGCTGCGGCGCCGGCGCCTCGGTCGGGGCCCGCCCGTCGTCGCCGGGAGCGGGTGGCGCCCCGTCGTCGGTGGCGTCCCGGGCCGGGTCCGCGGGGCGGTC
>NZ_JBAKHL010000138.1:0-5115 GCF_036902715.1 Micromonospora sp. CPCC 205546 | reverse complement strand
AACGCCTTCGCCATCACCTTCAGCGACCGCTTCCCAGCCGCTGAAACCTACTAACCAAGATCGCCGGAAACACCGTTAGCGAGACAGCCCCTCCGCCGAGCCGATACCCTGATGCGTGTGAGTGATCAGGGCCTACAGGACACCGGCGTGGTGAAGACCTGGAACCGCGAAGAGGGATGGGGCACTGTCGCTCTTGATCACATCGACCTGACTGTCTGGGTGCACTACAGGCACATCGTCGCCGGGCCGACCGATTACCGGAGCCTGACCCCCGGCCAGCGGGTGCGATGCCGCTACGAAGTTCCGGGCCAGGACGGATACTCCGCCCGGTCGATCGAGGTCACTGCCCTTTGAGGGGTGCTGTCAAGCGGCCAGCCCAGATGCGATCGGATTCGTTCGGCACGAAGAGCTGGCATCGATGCTCTGGCATCTGTGACCCGGCCCACTGAATCTGATCAGTGGCTGCGACACTGGCGGACCGGTGAGGGATGTGGGTGGTCTTCGTGGCGGCCAGTCTTCGGTCCGTGTCAGGTGGCCGGCTGACGAATCCGGTTGAGTTCGAGGTCGGCTTTGTCGATGCGGGCGGGGGCGAGGCGCGTCGGCGTCTGGTCGACGTGGCGGCTGTACCGTTCGAGCAGGTACCGGCTGTCCGTTCGTTCCCGTCGTATCGAGGGCAGCGCAACTACCCGGGCCTGTACTGGGCGGCGTGCATCGGTGCTCACGTCGGTTTCGAGTCGTGGTTGGAGCGCGATGAGGCGATGGCGTTGGACTTCGACGCGTCGGTGGTGGGCTTCGCCGCGCAGCCGTTCTGGTTGTGGTGGCCGGACACGAGGCGCGCGAGGTCACACGCACCGGACTTCTTCGCCCGCCGCCGGGACGGGACCGGCGTGGTGATCGACTGCCGTCCGGTAGATCGGATCGCGGCGAGGGACGCTGCCACGTTCGCGGCGACCGAGCAGGCGTGTGGGCTGGTGGGCTGGGACTACCGGCTCGTGACTGGGCACGACGCGGTGTGGTTGACGAACGTGCGGTGGCTGGCCGGCTACCGGCATCCCCGCCATCTCGACGGACCGGTCGCGGCTCGGCTGCTTGATCTGTTCGGCTCGCCGACGCCTCTGATGGAGGCAGCAGCGCGGGTCGGTGACCCGATCGCGGTCCTGCCGGTGCTGTTTCACCTGCTGTGGTCGCAGCAGTTGTCCGTCGACATGGCGGTCCGGCTGGACGCGACGTCGGTCGTGGTGAGGGCGGGATCGTGACGCGGCTGCTGCGGGTGGGTGATCGAGTTGCCTTCGACGGCGCGGAGCACCAGGTGGCGGTGTTGTCGGGGTCGTGGGTGCGGCTGGTCGGTCCGGACGGCACGCCGAGGGCGGTGTTGTTGACTCACCTGGTCGGCTCGCCGGGCTTCGACATCCTCGGCGGGGATCCGGCTGAGCCGCGCACGGTTCTTGCGGATCATGTCCTCTCTGGTGTCGCTGAGGACGTCGCGGAGCGGGCCCGGCAGTGGGAGCGGCACATCATCGAGGTCGAGACCGGACTTCCTCCCGGCGCCGAGCCCGGAACGGAGCCGCGGAGCGAGTACGACCCACGCCTGCAGGGTCTGCAACAGCGGGTGGCTGCGAAGGCCTTGGAGCTGTCCGCTGCGGGGATTCCCGCGAGCGTGGCGACCGTTCAGCGGATGCGGCAACGCTACCGATCCGGTGGGCTGCGGGCCTTGGTGGATGGGAGGTCGCAGCGGCCTGTCTCTCAGGTCGGGCGGGCCGACGAGCGGGTGGTGTCCGCGATCCGTGAGGCGTTGGCCGCGCAGGTGAATCAGTCGACAGGAACCCGGGCCCGGCTGCGGCGGCAGGTCGAGGACATCCTGACGCAGCGACACGGAGCCGGTGAGGTGCCGCTGCCGCCGAAGACCACGTTCCACCGTCTGGTCGCCGCGTTGTCGGTGGGCCAGCACGCGTTCGGCGCGGCGACGACCCGCCGGTCGACGGCGAACCGGCCGCCTGGCCCGTTCACGGTGACGTGGGCGGCCCGGCCGGGTCAGCAGGTGCAGATCGACACCACCGTGTTGGACGTGATGGTGCTCTTCGACGACGGTCAGGCCCGTCGGGTTGAGCTGACCGCGGCGGTGGATGTCGCCACCCGCACGATCTGCGCCGCGGTGCTGCGGCCGGTGGGCACGAAAGCCGTGGACGCCTCCCTGTTGCTGGCGCGGATGCTGGTTCCCGAGCCGATGCGGCCGGGCTGGGACGAGTCGCTGCGGATGGCGGCATCGCGGCTGCCGCACCGGCGGCTGGCCGCCATCGACGCGCGGATGGAGCAGGCCACCGCGAAACCGGTGGTGATCCCGGAGACGATCGTCTGCGACCGGGGGAAGGTCTATCTGTCCGACACGTTCCTTCGGGCCTGCCAGACGTTGGGGATCTCGGTGCAGCCGGCGCATCCGCGCAGCCCCACGGACAAGGGCATCGTCGAGCGCACCTTCGGGTCGATCAACACGCTGTTCTGCCAGTATGTCGCCGGCTACACCGGTCGGGACGTGGCTCACCGGGGCAGTCGGGTGCAGGCCGAGGCGGTGTGGTCGATGGCCCAGATGCAGGACCTGCTCGATGAGTGGATCGTCGTTGGGTGGCAGCAGCGCCCGCACGAAGGGCTGCTCAGCCCGGACACCGGGCGGGTGCTGTCGCCGAACGAGATGTTCGCGGTGCTGGTCACGGCGGCCGGCTACGTCCCGTTGATGCTCACCGCCGACGACTACGTCGAGCTGCTGCCGGGAACATGGCGCACGATCAACGACTACGGCGTCCGGTTCGACGGGCGCACCTACGACAGCAAGGCGCTCAATCCCTACCGCCGGCAGCACTCCGGGATCACAGCCAAGCAGGGATTGTGGGAGGTCCGCCACGACCCCTACGACCTGACGCACGTTTGGGTGCGCAACCACCGCGACGGCGGGTGGATCCGCGCCGGGTGGACACACCTGCCGATGGTGGCCGCGCCGTTCGCGGACTTCACCTGGCGCCACGCCCGACAACAGGCCACTTCCGAGCCGGCCGGCGAAGCGGACGAGACCACGACCGCCCGGGTGCTGGCCGACCTGCTGCGCCGCGCCGGCGAGGGGCCCCCACCGCATGCCCCACCAGGCGAGACCGACCGGCGGGTAGCGGCCAAGACCCGCGCCGCCGCCGCGACGCACCGGCCCCGCCTCGCTCCCGATCCTCCACTCGACGACGACATCGACGAGCCCGAGGACGGCCAGGTCGACAACGTCATCCCCTTCGGCATCTTCGACGCCCGCGAGGAGGCACAACGGTGGCTATGACCGCCGCGTTCACCCCGCCGGCTGACGAGCCACTGACCAGCAAGGAAGGCTGGTCCCGGTGGGTCCAGCACGACCCGCGCCCGCCCGAGCTGCACCTGGACTGGCCGCACCTGAGCCCCGTCGAGCAGGCCGCCTACGACGACGCCCGACTGGACTACCACAGCGACCTCATCGTGGTGAACACCCCGACCATCCAGGAGGTCGTCAAGACCGTCCGTCGGCTGCTGATCCTCAACCGCCGGCAGATATCCGCCCGCCGAGGGCTGATCATCACCGGCGGCGCCGGCACCGGCAAGACGACCGCCATCACGCAGCTCGGCCGCGCCCACGAACTGTCCGTCGCGCTGCGCAACCCGATGGCCGGGCCGCGGATCCCGGTCGTCTACGTCACCGTCCCGCCAGCGGCGACACCCCGCATGCTCGCCGTCGAGTTCGCCCGTTTCCTCGGCCTGCCCCTGGCACCACGGTCCAACATCACCGACGTCACCAACGCCGTCTGCGCCGTGCTCTGCGACGTCGGCTGCGACCTGGTGCTCGTCGACGAAATCCACAACCTCAACCTGGCCACCCGGGCCGGGGCCGAGGCATCCGACCAGCTCAAATACTTCTCCGAGCGGATCCCCGCCACATTCGTCTACTCCGGCATCAACGTCGAGAGGGCCAACCTGTTCGCCGGCACCCGCGGCGAACAGATCGCCAGCCGGTTCGCCACCATCGCGACCCGGCCGTTCGCCTACGGCGCCAACAGCCAGAAGGAGAACTGGCGGGCACTGGTGGCCACCCTCGAACAGGCCCTGCGGCTGCACCGGCACAAGGCCGGCACCCTCGCCCGCCACGGCGAATACCTCTACCAACGATCACGCGGCATGATCGGCAGCCTGTCCCACCTCATCCGCGGCGCGGCGATCGACGCCATCCTCGACGGCACCGAAAAGATCACCAAAGCTCACCTCGACGCGATCCGCCTCGACCACGCCGCGGAGACAGCCACCCCCACCCCGAGTCACGCCCGCCACGCCCGCCAACGATCCGGCGCAGCATGACCAGCGCACCCACACGACGGCTGCCCATCCCCACACCCCCCACCACCTGGGAAATCGTCAACTCCTACCTGGAACGGCTCGCCGCCCTCAACCACACCGCCGTTCGCGACCTCGAAGCAGCCGTCGACGCCTCACCGGACAAGAACTCATACCGGCAAACGCGGACCCTCAACCTCGACAAACTCACCGCGCTCACCGGCTATCCGGCCCACCAACTCCAGCGGGCTCTGCCGGAACTACGCCGTCCGGCACCACGCTGGTGGCTACTCCAAGCCTTCCCCCGACCAGCCTGCCCACCCTGCGTTCGCCGGCACCGAGGCGGCTCCATCCGCCGCTACTACCCCCACCACGTCACCGCCTGCGTCAGACACAACCTCTGGCTCGGCACACGAGCACCCGCAGCCACCGCATGGCCCGTCACCGACAGCACCATCAACATCAAGCGCCTGTGAGTTCCCCCCGCTTTGATGGAGCGGTGGTTACCTGGGGTCTGTGGATCTAACGGTGTTTCCGGCCTGACCTGCCAGGCGTTGTGCCTGGTGAGGAGGGTGCCGTGATGACCGCGACACTGAACGACCAGACCGGACGTAAGAAGCGGCCCGAGCCGTCGGCGGAGGCGAAAGCCGCGGCCGAGCTGGTCCGGGCGGCGAAGGAGCAGGGCCTGTCGTTGACGGGCCCGGACGGGCTGCTCAAGCAGTTGACCAAGACGGTCCTGGAGACCGCGTTGAACGAGGAGATGACCGAGCATCTCGGCTATGC
>NZ_JBAKHL010000137.1:0-5283 GCF_036902715.1 Micromonospora sp. CPCC 205546 | reverse complement strand
GGCGTTGCCAGGCGGCGTAGTCGGCGTACTGCACGGGCAGGGGTGGCAGCGGGTCGGGGTGGCCGTGGTGGTGCGCGGCGTAGAGCACCCCGAGTTCCCGCACGAGGACGCCGAAGGACCAGCCGTCGGAGACCACGTGGTGCATCGTGACGAGCAGCACGTGCCGGTCGGGGGCGAGGGCGACCAGGCGGCCCCGGATCAGCGGGCCGGCGGTCAGGTCGAACGGGGCCGTGAACTCCTCGTCCTGCAGCCGGGCCAGTGAGGTGGCGGCGTCGGCCGCCCCGGTGAGGTCGTGCGTGTGCAGGGTGAAGCCGGCCCCGGGCGCATCGACGTGCTGGTGGACGTCGGAGCCGGCGGGGACGAGGCGGGTACGCAGGGCCTCGTGCCGGGCGACCAGTGCGTCCAGGGCGGCCCGCAGCGCGTCCCGGTCGAGCCAGCCGGCCAGCTCCAGGGCCAGCGGCATGTGGTACGTGTGGCCGAGACCGCCGAGCCGCTCCAGGAACCACAGCCGTCGCTGCGCGAAGGAGGGCTCCAGCGCACCGGTCCGGTCGACCGGGCGGATCGGCGGCAGCACGTCGCGGCCGTCCGGCGTCAGACGGGCGACGAAGGCGGTCAGGACCGGCGCCGCGAAGAGCACCGCCGGGGAGACCTCCCGCCCCATTACCTGCCGGATCCTGGACACCAGCCGCATGGCGAGCAGCGAGTGGCCGCCCAGCGCGAAGAAATCGTCGTGCCGGCCGACCCGCTCGACCCCCAGCACCTCCGCCCAGACGCCGGCGACCATGGTCTCCAGCAGGCCGACCGGCTCGACGTGCCCGCGCCGGCCGAAGGCCTCCCCGTCCGGTGCCGGCAGCGCCATCCGGTCGAGCTTGCCGTTGGGCGTCAGCGGCCACGCGGTCAGCCGGACGTACGCGGCGGGCACCATGTGCTCCGGCAGTTCGTCGGCGAGCCGGTCCCGCAGCCGCGCGGCGTCCGGCGCCCGTCCCGCCCCGTCCAGCACGTACGCGACGAGCCGCTGGTCGCCGCCGGCGTCCGGGCGCGCCACGACGACCGCCTCCCGCACGCCCTCGACGGCCGCCAACCGGGCCTCGATCTCGCCCAGCTCGACGCGGAAGCCCCGCACCTTGACCTGGAAGTCGTCGCGGCCCAGGAACTCCAGTTCCCCGTCCGGCAGGCGCCGGCCCAGGTCGCCGGTGCGGTAGAGCCGCTCGCCGGGCACGAACGGGCTGGGACGGAAGCGCTGCGCGGTCAGCTCGGGCCGGTTCAGGTAGCCGCGCGCCACGCCCGCACCGCCGATGTGGATCTCGCCGACCACCCCGTCCGGCACCGGCTCGCCCTCGCCGTCGAGCAGGTAGACCCGCACGTTGGGCAGCGGCCGGCCGATCGGCAGGCAGGTCGCCTCGGCGAGGCCGTCTGTCGGGAGCAGGTGGCAGGTGCTGTCGACGGCCGCCTCGGTCACTCCGTACGCGTTGACGATGCGCACCCCCGGGCCGCACAGGGCACGGAGCCGGGCGGCGTCGGCGGCGGCCCACGCGTCCGAGCCGCAGACCACCGTCTCCAGCCCCGCGAGACTCCCGCCGGTGGACTCCAGGTGCTCCAGCAACGGGTTGAGCACCGCCGGTACGAAGTCGGCGAAGTCCACGTCGTGGCGGCGCAGCAGGTCGTACAGGCCCGCGCTGTCCAGCAGCAGCGGACGCGGGCAGAGCACCAGCCGCCCGCCGAATCCGAGCGCCCGTACCACGTCGGCGGTGAAGACGTCGAACGAGAAGCTCGCCATCTGCAGGTGCGCCAGGCCCGGGCGCAGGTCGAGCAGGCGTTCCCAGGCGGCGGCGACGGCCATGAGCTGCCGGTGCTCCACCAGCACCCCGTTGGCGGTGCCCGAGGTGCCGGACGTGTAGATCACGTACGCCAGGTGGTGCGCGCCGAGCCCGTCGACGACCGGGTCGGTCACCGGCAGCTCCGCCCAGCCCGCCGCGTCGAGGTCCATCTCGACCACGGGGGTGTCCAGCCCGGCCAGCGCGGCGCGCAGCCGCTCGCGGGCCGGGCCGTGGGTCAGCGCCGCCACCGGCGCGCTGTCGCGCAGCATGGCGGCGAGCCGGTCGACCGGGTACGCCGGGTCGAGCGGGAGGTAGGCGCCACCGGCCTTGAGGACCGCCAGCAGTCCCACCACCGTCTCCAGCGACCGCTCGACGCAGATGGCGACCAGCCGGTCCGGCCCGACACCCCGGGCGCGCAGGTGGTGGGCCAACCGGTTGGCCCGGGTGTTCAGCTCGCCGTAGGTCAGCCGCTCGTCGCCGAGGACGAGGGCCACCGCCTCCGGGTCGTGGGCCGCCCGGGCCTCGACGAGGTGGTGCACCAACCGCCCGGGCGGGTACGCCACCGTGGCGTCGTTGCCCTCCTCGACGAGCCGGCGGCGCTCGGCAGGGGGCAGCACGTCGAGCCCGCCCACCGGCGCGTCCGGCGTCCGCTCCAGCGCCTCGGCCAGCGTCTCCAGCGCCCGCTCGACCATCGCGCAGACCCGCTCGGGCGCCACGCCGGCCGCAGCGACGGTCAGCACGACGTCGTCGCCCAGGTCGTCGACGTCCAGCGCGAGCGGGTAGTTTCCGCGTTCCTCGGCCGCCAGGTAGGTCAGGTCGTCGGCGTCGGGCTCCGGCGCGTCGATGTCCGACTCGGCCAGCACCTCGGCGTGCCGGTAGTTGAGCAGGGCGGTGAAGAGCGGAGCCGGCGGCGCCACCCCGCTGCACGACTGGGCGAGTGCCAGCGACGCGTGCTCGTGCCGGATCAGCCCGGTCAGCGCCCCGTGGGTGCGGCGTACGCACTCCGTGACGCCGGTGGAGTCGAGGGTGACCCGCAGGGGGAGCGTGTTGAGGAAGGGCCCGAGGATCCGGTCGTTGCCCGCGCCGCCGTCCATCCGGCCGGAGAGCACGGTGCCGAAGACGACGTCCCGGCGGCCGGCGGCCCGGGCCAGCACCTGCCCCCAGGCGACGTGGAACAGGCTGGTCACCCCCACCTGGAGGGCCTGGGCCCGCTGCCGCAGCCGCCGCGTCAGCTCCGGGCCGAGCCACACCCGGGCGCCGCGCATGGTGTGCCCGTCGCCGTGCACGTCGCGCAGGCCGAAGGGGAGGGTCGGGCCGTCGACGTCGGCGAGCATCCGGCGGAAGAAGCTCTCCTGCTCGGCCCGGTCGGATCCACGCCGGATCCGCGCCACGAAGTCGCGGAAGGGCAGCGGCGCCGGCAGCCGGTCGCCCTGGCCGGCCAGGTACGCGCGGATCTCGGCCCGCAGCTGCTTGAGCGAGGTGTTGTCGTCGACGATGTGGTGGATCAGCTCCACGGCCAGCCATCCGCCGTCGCGGGGGTCCCGCGCGACCAGCAGCCGCAGCAGGGGCGCCTGGTCCAGGGGGAGACGGCCGTACCGCCGCGCGACGTGCTCGCGCAGCTGCCGGACGGGGTCGTCGCCCGCGGGGTCGAGCGTGACCTCCCGCACCGGCAGCGGCGCCCGGCGCCACACCACCTGCACCGGCTCGTTGATCCCGTGCCACACCACCGAGGTACGCAGCACGTCGTGCCGGGCGATGACCGCCTCCAGCGCGGCCCGGTAGCGGTCCAACCGGTCCCGGTCGGCGAAGCGCAGGACGGTGGTGACCAGGTAGGGATCGCGGTCGCGGGCCATCAGGTGGTGGAAGAGCATCCCCTCCTGCACCGGGGCCAGGGGGTAGATGTCCCGCACGTTCGACGTCCCGCCCGGGACCGTCGCGACGACCGCGTCGATCTCCGACTGGCTCAGCCGCACCAGCGGCAGCAGGTCCGGCGTGATCCGCTCGCAGTCGGCCCGGATCGGCTCCGGGGCCTCGTCGGTCCGCTCCGCGCCGGCACCCACCGCTTCGGCCAGGTCGGCCAGGACCGGGGCGGCGAAGAGCGCGCGTACGTCGGCGGACAGGCCCTGGCGGCGCATCCGTTCCAGCACCCGCAGGGCCAGCAGCGAGTGCCCGCCCAGCGCGAAGAAGTTGTCGTGCCGGCCCACCCGCTCGACGCCGAGCACCTCCGCCCAGATGGCGGCGAGGGCGGTCTCCGTCGCACCGACCGGCTCGGTGTAGCGCCGGGCGGCGAAGGCCGACCCGTCGGGGGCGGGCAGGGCCTTGTGGTCGAGCTTGCCGTTGGGCGTGAGCGGCCACTCGGCGACCCGCACGTACGCGGCCGGAACCATGTGCTCCGGCAGGACGCCGGCCAGTCGGGTCCGCAGCGCCTCGGCGGTCAGCCGGCGCACCGAGGCGGTGTAGTAGCCGACCAGGCGCGACTCGCCCGTGGCGTCGGTCGTGACCGTCACCACCGCGTCGCGTACGCCGGGACAGGCGGCCAGTCGGGCCTCGATCTCGCCCAGCTCGACGCGGTAGCCGCGGATCTGCACCTGGGAGTCGTTGCGGCCCAGGTACTCGAGGCCGCCGTCGGGACGGTGGCGCACGAGGTCGCCCGTGGCGTAGAGCCGGTCGCCCGGCACGAACGGGCTGGGCCGGAAGCGTTGGGCGGTCAGCGCGGGACGGTTGAGATAGCCGCGCGCCACCCCCGCGCCACCGACGTGCAGTTCACCGACGACCCCGGGCGGCACCGGTTCCCCCTGCCCGTCGAGCACGTAGAGCCGCAGGTCGGGCAGGGGCCGCCCGATCGGACTGACTCCCGTCCGTTCGGCGTCGGCCGGGGTCAGCGGCCGGTGGGTCACGTGCACGGTCGTCTCGGTGATGCCGTACATGTTGACCAGCTCGGTGCCCCCGTTGCGCGCGTCCGCATACCACGGCCGCAGCATCGTCGGGTCCAGCGCCTCGCCGCCGAAGACCACCGTACGCAGCCGGTGCGCCCGGGCGCTGTCGGCCTGCGCCGCGATCAGGCCCCGGAACGCGCTGGGGGTCTGGTTGAGGACGGTGACGCCCTCGTCGCAGAGGAGCCGGTGAAAGTCGGCGGGGGAGCGGCCGACCAGCGGGGGAACGATCACCAGCCGGCCGCCGTGCAGCAGCGCGCCCCAGATCTCCCAGACGGAGAAGTCGAACGCGAAGGAGTGGAAGAGGCTCCACACGTCGGTCGGACCGAAGCCGAACCACCCGGCCGTGGCGGAGAAGAGCCGGACCACGTTGGCGTGCGTGACCATGACGCCCTTGGGGCGGCCGGTGGAGCCGGAGGTGTGGATGACGTAGGCGAGGTGCTCGGGTCGGGTGCCGGGGTCGGGGCTGGTGGTGGGTTGGTCGGCCCAGTGGTGTGCGTCGGCGTCGAGGTCGATGAGGGGGGTGGTGGTCA